>NZ_ANNK01000088.1 GCF_000334155.1 Halalkalibacterium ligniniphilum
AGGTCATACCAGCCATTATTGGCTACTTTTCAACAGCCTATGTTGAAAATCTTGTTCCAATTGGACTTGCATTTGCGGCAGGGTCAATGTTATTTATTGTGTATAAAGAACTTATTCCAGAAAGCCATGGGGACGGACATGCTTTGGGTGCAACGTATTCGTTTATTGTTGGATTGTTATTGATGCTCACATTAACCCAGTGGTTTTAAGAAATCATGATTTCTTTCAAGGGATGAAAATCCATTTTTCTTATACAAATACGTCCAACGTTTGCACGTTCTTGAAGATTAAATTGGGTATTCGTCTCTGTTTGTGTATAATGGAGAAGATAACACGAAGGTCAGGAGTGAATACAATGATTCATCAAGATTGGGTTAACCGTGAGACAATTAAAACGGTTAAGTGTATCCATACGAATGCCAAAAAATATATGGTTAATCGCGCCCTTACAACAGGGAAGTCATATAATGTAAAAAATGAAACGGAAGAGTTTTACTTTGTGATTGACAATACTGGAAAAATAGGTGGTTATTATAAAGAATATTTTGCTTAAAAAGACAGCCATGCTGTCTTTTTTTTATACGAAAAATGAAGAGCACTTGCTTTGCTTTTTATACAGTAGTCATGTATGATCAAAGTAATAGATGTAAAACACTACCAAAAATATGGCGAGGTGAACATATGGATACACAAACACTTCTATCGTTTATTCAGGAATATAGTTATATTGCGCTTTTTCTTATTTATGCGGTAGGATTGTTTGTGTTTCCTGTGCCAAATGAAGTTTTGCTTATGACCGGGGGCTTTTTAGCCACGACTAGATATCTTTCACCGATTCCAACGTTTTTTGTGATTCTGCTCAGTATTTTTGTTCATGGGACGCTTCTTTATTTGCTAGGGTGGAAAGGGGGAAAGCCTCTTTTAGGTCGGGCAAAGCAACATGCGTTTTTTGATAAACGCGTGCAAAGAGGCGAAGCTTTTTTAAATCGTTATGGATTAAAGGCGGCTGCTTTTAGTTATTTCTTGCCATTCTTACGTCATGCTACTCCCTTTAGTGTCGGTTTATCGAAGTTTCGGTACGCTCAATTTGCAATGGTTGCTTTTGCTTCTGCAACCATTTGGTCAAGTATTTATTTTTTCATAGGCTACTATTTTAGCGCCTATACAAAACAGATTGGAAATGTAATAGAGCAATACGGTGTCTTTGTCGTCCTTTTCGTTTTAATCATTGGTATTTATTACTCCATTCGAGCAGGGAAAAATCGTACAGAAAAAAAAAGCAATATTAAGCATTCATGAACCATCTCCATATAGTTATGGTAATGAGGAGATGTTTTTTTAATGGAAACGTATTTTTGATGTATATTCAATCTTTCAAAAGGCAATAGCTTATAAAAAACGGAGGAATAAAAATGTGTTTGATTCTGAGTTTATCTATACAATCCTTCGAACATTCGTTTCATTTGGGTTTCTTCTTTTCATGAGCCATTTGCTTGGAAAGCAAACATTAGCACAAATGACCAATCATGATTTTATTACGATGATCGTGATGGGTTCGATTGCAGCGAATCTTGCTTTTAACACAGCCTTTGGTTTTATTCATATGTTAACTTCCCTAGCGCTTATTGGTTTTTTAGGATATGTAGCTACACGTCTTAGCTTAAAAAGTCGTTTTTTTCGAAAGTGGTTTAATGGGGAACCGACTGTATTGATTGAAAATGGTAAGATATTAGAAGAAAACTTAAAACGTCAAAAATACTCTATTGATACATTGAAACAGTCACTTAGAGAGTATCAAGTTTTTGATCTATCCGATGTGCATTACGCGATCCTTGAACCGGATGGTCATATCTCTGTTCAAAAAAAGCCAGAATTGGTGTCTGTTACAAAAAAAGATTTGCACCTTCTTGCACCACCGATTCGTTATCCCATTGAATTGGTTATAGAGGGGGAAATTCATGAAGTAAATTTCGACAAGCACAAACTGTCAAGGGAATGGTTAACAAACGAGCTGAGGAAAAGAGGGTGTACGCTACATGAGGTCTTTTATTGTGTATTAGGGACCCACGGACAGCTCTTTTTCGATTTGTACAAAGACAACATTACTTCACCAATTGATACGGAAGAATAAAGCAGTGAGTGAAGCACAAATAATATTAATCGTATAAAGAAAAGATTGTGAGAGAGGTTTAAATGAGAGTACGTGTTATGGGAAGAGACCAAGAGGAGCTATTGCGATTTATGGAAGATTTAAAAAAACTTCCAGGTTATGAAGTGACGTATCATTCTGACGCTCGAGATTCCACAAAGACAAATAATCCAAAATACCAACGGTCGAAGGATGCGATCATCTATGCTGATGTTCGCAAAGCATAAATGATGCATAAAGAGCAGCTTACGAAATAGCTGCTCTTTTTTTCTGACCTCTCATTTTCTGTTTTTTTGTTTCTGTCGTTAGAAGAATTGAGAAAGCTACAGCACCAACCCCAAGCGATTGCCAAATGGAAAGGGAATCTGAAAACACGAAAAGTCCAAGTAAGATTGCAACGACAGGTTCAATCGTTGTCAGAAGTGCAGCTCGGCTTGATTCAATCATTGAAAGCCCTTTTGTGTAAAACAAGTACGCAATGACAGTTGGAAAGAGAGCAAGTCCGAGGCTATAAAAGAGAACAGTCGGATCAAAAAATAAGGTTGCATTTTGCAGAATACCGCTTGTTGGAAAGATAAACACACTTGCACAAATAAAGGAGTAGAGGGTAATCGTAAGCGTATCGTAACGTACGCTCACATACTTTCCGAAAATGCTGTAAAGAGCATAAAAGAAGCCTGAACCCAGTCCCGCAAGTAAAATATACGGTGTTACGTTTACTTGAGCAGTTGGAAGTAACCCTACGACAAAGCTACATCCAATAAGCGTAGAAACAAGTGCCGCGACTTTTCTTTTGGTAAGAAGTTCTTTGAAGAAAATTCTAGATAAAATCATCACAAATAAGGGACCTGTATAGAGTAAGACAACTGCTAAAGAAACTGAAGACTGTTCCATGACGGTAAAATAGCACCAGTTAAAAAAGACAATACTAACAACCCCGGTGCCGAAAAAAAATGGAAGGTCCTTTAGTCGAATTTTAAGGTATGTACGGTTTGTCAGGAAAATAAATAGGAGTAGAATCAGAGCGGAAAGTATGACACGGATGGCAACAACTTCCCAAGGTGTAAGCCCGTGCTCATATAATTTTTTTACAAATAAACCGATGGTTCCCCAAAGTGCGGCACCAATGACTGCAAAGCCATAAGCCCTACGAATGTCCATAGCATCTTCCTCCTATATAAACTATAGCATAGGTTTACGGGTATGAACATGCAGGAACGTCAACGGCCGTCCTTGACATTTCCAAAAAAATGAAGGTGTTTACTTCAGGGGCGGTATTCTATGGGCTTTGTTTAAGCGAAGAAAAGGGGCTGGGACAAAAGAGTTTTATTGATGAGAAATTCGAACGTCATGATCGTTGATGCATAGCATTCGCCTCGGAAATATGCTTCGCTTTCCGCGGGCGGCTGGTGAGCCTCCTCGTGCTTACGCACTGTGGGGTCTCATCCTTTCCTTTGATCCCGCAGGAGCTACGTCTATTTCCTCCGCTAAGGTTGTGCATTTTTCGCATTTTCAATCATACATGCTCGTTATGTCCCAGCCTCTTCACATTCTTAGCCTTTTACTGATTCTAAATATTCGTTGTAGGACATCATTTTGTCAACGAGTCCGTCTTCTGTCAATTCAATAATCCGATTGGCCACTGTTTCATTAAATTGATGGTCATGTGTTGTAAATATCATCGAACCTTTAAAGTTAATTAAGCCATTATTTAATGCAGTAATCGACTCTAAATCAAGATGGTTCGTTGGCTCATCAAGAAGAAGAATATTAGCACCGCTGAGCATCATTTTTGAAAGCATGCAGCGAACCTTTTCTCCCCCTGATAGAACACTTGCTTTCTTTAATACTTCTTCTCCAGAGAAGAGCATGCGTCCTAAAAAGCCTCGAAGAAATGTCTCGCTATCATCTTGTGGAGAGAACTGCCGAAGCCAATCTACCAAGTTTAAATCACATCCGTCAAAATAAGACGAGTTATCTTTCGGAAAATACGCTTGAGATGTCGTTACACCCCATTTAAATGTACCTTCATCTGGTTCGATTTCATTCATGAGTATTTTAAATAGCGTCGTTTTAGCAATCTCATTTCCAACTAGTGCAATCTTATCGTCCTTATTCATGACAAAGCTGACATTGTTTAAAACTTTAACACCGTCGATGGTTTTTGAGATGCCTTCAACGCGTAAAAGGTCATTTCCAATTTCTCGATCCGGAGTAAAATGAACATACGGATACTTTCTTGAAGACGGTTTGATGTCATCAAGGGTGATTTTTTCAAGCAGCTTTTTACGTGAGGTTGCTTGCTTAGATTTGGAAGCATTCGCACTAAAACGAGCAACAAAGTTTTGTAATTCTTTGATTTTTTCTTCCTTCTTCTTATTTGCTTCTTGAGTTAATTTTAATGCCAATTGGCTCGATTCATACCAGAAATCATAGTTTCCAACGTAAATTTGAATTTTCCCGAAGTCTAAATCAGCAATATGAGTACAGACTTTGTTTAAAAAGTGACGATCGTGGGAAACGACAATGACCGTATTTTCAAAGTTAATTAAAAAGTCCTCAAGCCATTGAATCGCTTTAATGTCCAGGTGGTTCGTTGGCTCATCCAGTAAAAGAACATCAGGCTGTCCAAATAGAGCTTGGGCAAGCAATACTTTAACTTTTTCAGCCCCCGTTAATTCAGCCATTTTTTTCGTATGAAGATCTTCTGTAATGCCAAGACCTTTTAAAAGAATGGCTGCCTCAGATTCTGCTTCCCATCCATTAAGCTCTGCAAACTCACCTTCTAGCTCAGCCGCTTTAATGCCATCTTCATCGGTAAAGTCCGCTTTCATGTAAATAGCATCTTTTTCTTGCATTACTTCGTACAAACGAGCATGTCCCATAATGACAACATTCAAAACCTCATGATCTTCATATTCAAAATGGTTTTGCTTCAGAACGGCCAATCGTTGTCCCGGCTTTAAATGAACATCGCCAGTTTGCGGCTCAACCTCTCCTGATAAAATTTTAATAAAGGTTGATTTACCAGCACCATTGGCACCAATAAGCCCGTAGCAATTGCCTGGGGTAAATTTAATGTTCACTTCTTCAAAAAGCTTACGACCACCGTACTGTAAGCTCACATTATTCACTGTAATCATGTACGTATTCATCCTCCATCTAATAAGACTCCCATGAATTATAACATGTTCTTATTCGATAGGAGGAGTTGTAACGAAAAACAATCCAAAATTTTGTAATTTTTCAGGTGAAAAAGTAGGGGAAAAGCAAAGAGAGAAAAACGGATTTTTGATAGAATTTAGAAGAGGCCAACCTTATTATTAGCCTCAGTCACTTCTAGATAAAGCATTCTAGGGTTTTAAAACAATTTTGATACAATCATCTTGGTGGTCATTGAAAATTTTGTAGCCATGACTAGCATCGTCAAGAGCCATTTTGTGGGTGACAATTTCTGTAGGGTCAAATTCGTTATTGATAATCTTTTCGTAAAGCTCTGGCATGTAATGGATGACAGGCGCTTGTCCTGTTTTGATGATCACGTTTCTTGAAAAGAATGCTCCAAGTGGAAAGTTATTGTAATTCCCGCCATAAACACCGGTAATTTGATACGTACCAAACTTACGTACCGCCTTTGTAGCGATTTGAATCGGTCCTAACGTTCCGCCTTGAAGCTTTAATTTTTGTTCAATAAATTCAAGTGGAGATTTCTTTCCATCCATCCCAACACAGTCGACGACAACATCTGCACCACCTTGAGTAATCTCCTTTAAGTGCTCACCCATATCATCGTATTGAGTAAAATCAAAAATTTCTACATTATTCATTTTCTTCGCATGGTTTAATCGATAGTCAATGTGGTCTATAGCAATGACTCGTTTTGCCCCCTTCATCCAAGCAAATTTCTGTGCCATTAATCCAACGGGACCACATCCTAGCACAATGACGGTATCACCTGCTTTGACACCAGCATGGTCAATGCTCCAATAAGCGGTTGGAATCACATCAGATAAAAAAAGAAGAGATTCGTCCTCTAGCTCACAGGATTCGGGAATAAGAAAAGGAGTGAAGTTTCCGAAGGGAACTTTTAAATATTCCGCTTGCCCTCCTGGGTGATTTCCGAATTTTTCTGTGTAGCCAAAATATCCTCCTGAATCATAATGAGGGTTTGAATTATCACATTGACTTTCCATTTGATGTTCACAATAAAAACAGTGACCGCAAGCTACATTAAACGGTACAACGACACGATCGCCTTTTTTTACTTTTGTGACTTCAGGACCTACCTCCTCTACAATACCCATTGGCTCATGTCCGATAATGTAGCCCTCGGGTAATGGCATGTTTCCTTGGTACAAATGTAGGTCTGAGCCACAAATTGTCGTTGAAGTAATCCGTACAATAACGTCATCATTTTTTTCGATTTTCGCATCGGCTACTTCTTTTACTTGAACATTATTCGGTCCTTGATAGGTTACGGCTTTCAAACATTCACACTCCATTCAATTTGAAATAAGAAATCTTCAACTGCTAGTATTTGTGTTTTTTTCGCATCTATTCAAACCGCTCTGCTTCGAATATGAATTTAGACTTATCTGAATAAGGTAGGCACGTGACAAAATGAAAAGAATCCCTCTTGAATCAACGCCTTATCATCAGTAAGGTAAAGGTATGTAAATCCGTACGTGAATGAAAAATAAATTTTTTTCAAAAGGAAGTGAATCAACGGATGCTTCAAATAGCGAAAACAAAGCTTCGCGAGTACTTCGGCTATTCTGCATTTCGTGAAGGGCAAGAGCGAATTATTGAACAGGTTTTAAGTAGAAAAAACTCATTAGGTGTGATGCCCACTGGCGGCGGGAAATCTCTCTGTTATCAAATCCCAGCTCTTATATTTGATGGTTTAACCATTGTCATTTCTCCACTTATTTCATTAATGAAGGATCAGGTGGACGCCCTATTGCAAGCAGGGATTTCGGCTACTTATCTGAATAGCACGCTAACAACAACGGAGCAGCAGAATCGGCTGTATCGCCTTCAGCGAGGGGAGTATACCCTTGTTTATATCGCTCCTGAGCGGCTTTTTTCACCGGATTTTCATGAAACGTTAAAGAACATTCCTATTTCATTTGTTGCGATTGATGAGGCACATTGCCTATCACAATGGGGGCATGATTTCAGACCGAGCTATTTAAACATCTCAACCTGGCTTGATGAGCTTTTAGCCAACCCAACTGTGCTTGCGTTAACTGCTACTGCAACACCACACGTTCAGCAAGATCTATGTGAACGATTAAACATTGATTCTAAAAACGCTGTTGTCACAGGCTTTGAGCGAACAAATTTGCATTTCTCAATTAAAAAAGGGATCGACAAGCTCCATGCTTTAGAGGATGATATCGGTGCGTTTGTAGATGAGTCTGGGATCATCTATGCGGCAACTCGTAAAGAGGTAGAACACATTTATGAACGATTGAGAGCGAAGGGATTTGCAGTGGGAAAGTATCATGGAGGAATGAGTGAACAGGAACGAACGGAAAATCAGAACGCGTTTATCAATGACTCGATTTTTATAATGGTAGCAACCAATGCGTTTGGAATGGGGATCAATAAATCAAATGTGAGATATGTGATTCACTATCAGCTACCTCGTTCAATTGAGGCTTACTATCAGGAAGCAGGGCGAGCTGGAAGGGACGGTGAGCCAAGTGTTTGTATATTATATTATTCCCCTCAGGATCTTAGAGTTCAAACGTTCTTAATTGAACAATCGCACATGGAAGAAGAACGAAAAGAAGGAGAGTATGAAAAGCTTCAACAAATGGCTGCCTATTGTCATACAGAGCAATGCCTTCAATCCTACATCCTTCAGTATTTTGGCGATGAGCGTGAAATCACATGCAACCGCTGTTCTAGCTGTGAAAATGACCAAGAAGCAATGGATGTTACAAGAGATGCCCAAATGGTCTTTTCCTGTATAAAGAGGGTAAGGGAGCGTTTTGGGAAGACAATTATTGCCCAAATTTTAACAGGGTCTTCAAATCA
>NZ_ANNK01000089.1 GCF_000334155.1 Halalkalibacterium ligniniphilum
AGTATACCCTTGTTTATATCGCTCCTGAGCGGCTTTTTTCACCGGATTTTCATGAAACGTTAAAGAACATTCCTATTTCATTTGTTGCGATTGATGAGGCACATTGCCTATCACAATGGGGGCATGATTTCAGACCGAGCTATTTAAACATCTCAACCTGGCTTGATGAGCTTTTAGCCAACCCAACTGTGCTTGCGTTAACTGCTACTGCAACACCACACGTTCAGCAAGATCTATGTGAACGATTAAACATTGATTCTAAAAACGCTGTTGTCACAGGCTTTGAGCGAACAAATTTGCATTTCTCAATTAAAAAAGGGATCGACAAGCTCCATGCTTTAGAGGATGATATCGGTGCGTTTGTAGATGAGTCTGGGATCATCTATGCGGCAACTCGTAAAGAGGTAGAACACATTTATGAACGATTGAGAGCGAAGGGATTTGCAGTGGGAAAGTATCATGGAGGAATGAGTGAACAGGAACGAACGGAAAATCAGAACGCGTTTATCAATGACTCGATTTTTATAATGGTAGCAACCAATGCGTTTGGAATGGGGATCAATAAATCAAATGTGAGATATGTGATTCACTATCAGCTACCTCGTTCAATTGAGGCTTACTATCAGGAAGCAGGGCGAGCTGGAAGGGACGGTGAGCCAAGTGTTTGTATATTATATTATTCCCCTCAGGATCTTAGAGTTCAAACGTTCTTAATTGAACAATCGCACATGGAAGAAGAACGAAAAGAAGGAGAGTATGAAAAGCTTCAACAAATGGCTGCCTATTGTCATACAGAGCAATGCCTTCAATCCTACATCCTTCAGTATTTTGGCGATGAGCGTGAAATCACATGCAACCGCTGTTCTAGCTGTGAAAATGACCAAGAAGCAATGGATGTTACAAGAGATGCCCAAATGGTCTTTTCCTGTATAAAGAGGGTAAGGGAGCGTTTTGGGAAGACAATTATTGCCCAAATTTTAACAGGGTCTTCAAATCAAAAAATAAAACAGCTTAAGCTAGACAGCCTTAGTACATACGGCTTAATGAAGCAACACTCGGCAAAACAGGTGATGCAATTTATTGACTTCCTTCTAGCGGAAGGATATTTGAAGCTTACAGGAGGAGCTTATCCTACACTCGCTCTGACAGAAAAAGCTGTTCCCAGTTTACTAGGTGAGGCGTCAATTTATCGAAAAGTAGTACAAGCACCTGTCCGAACCATTGAGCATGATGAAATTTTTACGACTCTTCGCAATCTTCGTAAGCAAATCGCTGAACAAGCAAATGTTCCACCGTATGTTGTGTTTTCTGATAAAACGTTAAGGGAAATGAGTGAAGTAATCCCTTTGACAACTTCAGAGCTATTAATGATTCATGGTGTCGGGTATCATAAGATTGAACGATTCGGTTCGTTATTTTTAAAAGAGCTTCAAACGTTTAAAGATAAAAAGAAAAAGACGCTTACAGCACCACTTCCACAAGGGACAGAGGCTAGAAAACCAACTGGAACGGACCAACAGAGCTACCTCCTTTCCGCCAAGCTTTTTAAAGATGGAAAATCAGTAGGTGAAATTGCAGGTGAAAGGGCATTAACAGAAATAACGGTCCAAAATCATTTGCTCAAGGCACAGAGAGAAGGACATCCTCTCGATCTAGCGTTGTACGTAGAAGAAGAAAAGCGCAAATTAATCGAAGCCGCTGCTGAAAAGGTTGGCTCAGAACGACTAAAACCATTGAAAGAGTATTTACCAGACCATATTACGTATGAGGACATTCGTTTTGTGATAGGGAAATAAACGTAGCTTATGACAATTCAGTGTCGATCAAACGAGGGTGGATAAAGATTATGGTATGATTGCTTTAATTGTTTAACAAGCAAAGGCAGCATGTTACGAAGCGTGCGTGATGAATAATTTTTTTGCTGCCATTGTCTATAAGGAGAAAAGATGTATGAGAAAGATAAAAATTGTAACCGATTCAACCGCTGATCTAACACCGGAAATGATTGAAAAATACAAGATTCACGTCGTTCCTTTGTCCATTTCAATCGATGGTCAAACGTACATAGACGGTGTCGATTTGACAAAAGCAGAGTTTGCAAAAAAACTGGTATCGTCTGAGGAGCTTCCAAAGAGCTCGCAACCATCTGTTGGTTCATTTGTTGCGAAGTATGAAGAACTGAGCAGCGATGAGGAGACAGAAGTACTTTCGATCCATTTAACGGAAGGGATGAGCGGTACGTTTAATGCCGCTCAAACAGCGGCTAAGATGGCAGATGCCAATGTAACCGTCGTAAACTCAAAATTTATTTCAATCGCTCTTGGGTTTCAAGTTGTGGAAGCAGCGAAACAGGCGGAGCAGGGGGCCACGGTAGCTGATATTGTGCAGCATTTAGAACAAATTCAGAAAAACACCTCGCTTTACATCATGGTTGATACGTTAGAGTATTTAGCCAAAGGTGGGAGGATTGGTAGAGGGAGAGCTCTTCTCGGGTCATTATTAAAGATTAAACCGATCGCTTCACTTGCAGATGGTGTGTATACCCCTGTTGCGAAGGTGCGTACCCATATGCAAATGATTGAGCTCTTAAAAATCAAATTTATCGAGGAAACAAAAGAGAAAAACATTCTAGGCGTGGGGATTGCTCATATCGAAGCTGAAGGATTAGCGACAAAGCTTAAGGATGCAATCCAGTCCTTTTGTAAGGAGACGAGCATCTTTATCACGGAAACGTCCCCGATTATTAGTACTCATACAGGTCCAGGAGCGATTGCCCTTATGTATTATACAGAGTCATAATATTGATAAAGAAGTCTGCATGGGTACAAATTAGCTCAAGTTTAGAGTCTATCGTTTTCTCATTTTCTTAATTGGAAAAGATGAAATGCGTATTGCGGACATACAATGTGAGGATTGAGTGAATGCTCGTATCGTCAAATATCATACTTAGAGTCGGTATTTACAATGACAGGCTTCCTTTAAAGAGATATAATGACTAGTGACAAAGAGATAAAATCGAGGTGTAAACATGATCGCGAAGGAAATCGAACAAAATTTAACGCAAAGCTCATGGATTCGTAAAATGTTTGAAGAAGGGCAGCGTTTAAAAGGGATATATGGGGCTGAGAATGTCTACGACTTTTCATTAGGGAACCCGATAATTGATCCACCTGAAAAATATTTTGAGGCGTTACGAAATTATGCAAACAACCCGATACAAGGCGGACACAGCTATATCCCTAATCAAGGCTTGGTTGAAACGAGACAAAAAGTGGCACAGCATTTGACCAATCGGTATGGTGATATGGGCGTAAGTGAAAAAACGGTAATAATGACGTCTGGAGCGGCAGGAGCGTTAAATGTTGCCTTAAAAAGTATCATAAATCCAGGTGATGAGGTTGTTATCTTTACACCGTATTTCGTTGAATATAAATTTTATGTAGGTAATGCGAATGGGGAGGCTGTTTACTGTCCATTAGCGCAAGATTTTAGCTTCGATCTTGAGCTTCTTGAAACAAAGCTCTCAAGTAAAACAAAGGCAATCATTGTTAATAATCCCCATAACCCAACAGGACAATTGCTTCCACAAGAGGATTTAATTGCATTCAATCAGCTTCTTCGGCAGAAGGAAGAGGAGCTGGGGACCAGCATTCATGTTCTTTATGACGATCCTTATAGTCAGTTAATTTACGATGGCGACGTACCAAATCCTTTTACAGCTATTGATAAGCTATTTTATGTTTCGTCGTTTAGTAAAGATCTTGGTCTTGCTGGCGAACGTTTAGGTTACTTAGCGATTAGTGAACAGCTTCCCCATGCTGCTAGCTATATGGCCGCTTTTATTTTTGCAAATCGCACATTAGGGTTTGGTAATGCGGGTGTTACCGTTCAACGGATGATTAGTCAATTGGATACGCTAACACAGGAACAGCGTGAGTATAAAATGCGCCGTGATGCGATGGTAGAGGTTTTACAAGAAGCAGGCTTTGATTTTGTTTTTCCGAAGGGCGGATTTTTTATTTTTCCGAAATCTTTAATTGACGATGATACGGAGTTTTGTAAAATTGTAGCAGAGAAATTTCATTTATTGCTCGTTCCAGGGACAGGGTTTGGTCGATCAGGCCATTTTAGACTTTCCTATAGTGTGCCACTTGAACAGATTAAGCAATCTGCAAATGTGTTCAAACAAGTAAAGGAGTATTTTGCTTAATCTAGGCATGAAATAACAAAACCGAATGTAAACAATGTTAAAAACCACACGTAAAAAGCGTGTGGTTTTTAAATGGTTAAGCATGGGAAAGTTCGGGAACGCTCATATGAAGAGGTGGTGGTACTAGCCAACCCTTTTCTTTGTTTATGCGCAAAAGTGCTCCACCTAGTGCTGCCTTTTGGATATGAAACTGTCCAAACATTGTTGCAATGTCTTCACGAGTACATTGCCCGATAATTTGACTGCATGTTACGAGTCCAGTTGCAATATCCCGACTGGCAGCCATTGCTATTTCAGGGTCGTTAAAGCGAGCCCCTGCAGGAATTGATGCAACATTGGCTTCCGGACGCTCTGGTGGTGAAGGGGGCAAACCAATGCCATTTTCTTTTAGTAATACCTCGATTTCTTCAATTTCCCGTTTTGATTGATTTATCGAGTTCTCTAAAAACTTTCTAAGATCAACATCACCAGCGTGGTTATAAAACGTCTCATAGCCTGCAATCATTGATTTTGCAGCAGAAAGATAGCTCCACGTTGAAAAAACCTCACCATAGTGCATCGGTTCTTGTTTCTGATCGCCGCTTAAAATACCCATAATTATCCCCCTTAATATTTGCATGTTAGTATGGTCTCCTTTAATTTCATTTGACCATTTATTATCCTCCCCATCCTACTGCCGTTTTAAGATGAACAATAAATTCCATCTTGATGGGACTAATAAAATAAGTTATATAAAAACGTTTAAATAATTTCACGTACTATATTTAATTTAAAGTATAAATTCAAATCACTGAGAAAAGGGTAGATATATGGTATCCTCATGTAAAGGGAAATTAATGTAATTAGGAGCGAATGAAGCATGACTGAGTGGCAGCAGCAAGACAAGAAGGAAAAGAATGAACAGAAAGAGCTACATACAGATAATGAGCCTTCTTTAGAAGACTTTTTGGTTGAAGAGGAAGAAGACGAAAAAGAAATTGCGAAAAAGAAAAAGCATGCACGAATAAAGCGAATGGTCGCCATTGCAGTGGCTGGATTTCTTATTTTGAACGTGTTTGGTTTGTTGCTTTCATTTTTTAATTTTGATACCTATCGCTTATGGCAAGCCTCAAATGAATTTTCTGATCATGAACATATTCAAGAAATGAGTGAAGCTGTTGTGACGATTCGAGGTGAGCAGTCAAGGGGGACGGGGTTTGCCATTCGTCCAGATGGATTAATTGTAACCAATCATCATGTAATCGACCGCATGCTCTCGATTGTTGTTGCATTTCCAGATGGTCAACTTTTTGAAGGAGAAGTAGTTGAATCGTATCCCGATATTGATTTAGCCTTCTTAAAAATTGAAGGAGAAGATCTTCCCTTTTTACCATTGAGTGAAACTGCAGGGCATATAAATGAAAAGATTTATGTAATCGGTAATCCTCTTTCTCAAACGCAAATTGTGAACGATGGAGTCATTTTGGAACAAACGCAAGAACATGATGTGATCCAAATTAGTAATCCAATTTATAGTGGGCATAGCGGAAGCCCAGTGCTTAATGATCAAGGAGAAGTTGTTGGAGTGGTATATGCTCGAACGATTCCAGGTATTGGTTCAGGTGAAGACTCAAGAGGGTTGGCGATTCCAGCAATGGAGGTCTTGGAAAGGTTAGAGGAGCTTAATATAAAATAAGAGGAAGTGGGTTGCACCTACTTTTCTTTTTAAAAGCATGTTATCTCCAGGTGACAGCGACCTGAGGTCACTTCAACTCCTCCTACGAAAGCAAAAACATTTTCTAGTCAGAGTCTCCAGCGCTTGTCGCGAGTGAACAAGGTGCTTTAGCTTTTCTTGGGAGTGACATTCTCCATATAGGAGTAAAAAATATTCGGGCTGAAATTTTAATCTTTATTCGAATCACCCAATCACATTTAGCGCTTTTAACATAGGGTATCAGTGTAGATGGTGAGGAGGTGAATCGTGATGGATGGAGTCGGGCAATTTGGCGGTGGCTTTGCCCTCGTCGTCGTGTTGTTTATTTTACTAATTATTGTAGGTTCCGCTTACGTCTGGTAATGTGCCTTGATAAGAAAAGGTGGTGTTAGACATGGATTATTCATACGGAGGATACGACTGTGGATACGGGGTCGGTTATGGAGGATACGGTTATGGCTACGGTCCAGTAGCAGGCGCAGGTTATGGAAGAAGTAATGTTTTCCTGCTAATCGTGGTGCTTTTCATCCTTCTTATCATCATTGGTGCTTCTTTAAGTTTTTAAAGCCAACGGGATCTCTGTCCAAGAGATCTCTTTCTTTTTATAAAATTAACTGTCTAACACATAGTAGAAAAAGGAAAACCACCACCTGAATTAATTTGTTATGGCTTGACACTCGAAATTAACATGACCTGTGGTAGGAGAGGGAGAAACGTCTTTTGTCGGACTCGTTACTCTCATTACTTTGACTAGTCTATTTATGCTTGTCTTTCTAATCGGTGGATTAAGATACATCTCTATAAAAACAGCGTAAAATAAAAAAACACGTGCCCTTTGAAAAAATCTTTCGGAGCACGTGTTTTTTTATTTGCTTTGAACGGTAGTATGGGAATAAAGCAATTGTTCCGTTTTTTCAAAAAGTTCCTCTTCCCATTTGGTGTGGGAGAATGTATGCCCAGCATGTTTAATAAATGATACAGGTACATGATAAGATGGGTTGTGTTTAGTAAAAGCTGCCGCATAATCAAAAGCGTTCGATGGAGGCACTTCTTTATCATTTTCTCCGTGAAAAATCGCGAAAGCACCTTTGTACGTAGTGATTGCACGTAAAGGTTGATGCTTCTTTAAATCTTCAAAAAATAAATCGCTTATCCCGAACCCTTGGTAGTCGGTCGTGCCAAAATTCTTTGCTTGTTCTACTCGTTCGCTTCCAGTAATTCGAGTAATATCCTCGTACGGTCTAGCCACTGGCGACCATAAAATAAGTTGCTTCACTCTTGGATCATTCCCAGCAACTAGGCTTGAAATTGCACCACCAAGACTATGACCAATAAGAGTTAATTCTGATTGGTTTTCTTTTAATAAAATATACTCAATCGCGCCTTTTAATTCTTCGATTAGCCTAGAAATGGTTACGTCTTTATAATCTCCACTGCTTTCGCCACTCCCGACAAAATCAAATCGCATGACAGTATATCCTTTTTCTGCCAAACGGCGGGCCGCCTTTACAAATAATCGATGTTCACCGACTTTGCTACCAACAAATCCATGAACAAATACAATAATTGCAGCAGGATGGTTATACTGTTTTGATTTGTGTATAACTGCAGATAAAATGTCCTCTCTTACCTTAAATGTTACAGACTCTGTCGTCATCTTCTACACCTGCCTTAAAGTTTATAATTCATATAAGTTTAGTATGGATTAATCATAGCGAAAAATGGTGTGGATTGCAAGTTTTTTATAAAGGAGATCCATAAATAAAAAATTATCGCTTTTAACACCTGTTATATTTAAAGCAAGCCTGTCACAAAATAGGGCAGGCTTAATGTAATCCTTATTATGATACGTCATGACCAAGTGAGCTGATCCAAATCTCAAACCATTGCTCTCGTGTCAGAGAGATTTCTGTTGCTTCAACTGCTTTTTGAATACGTTCTAGTTTACCCGAACCGATGATTGGCATCACTCTTACAGGATGATGCAATAACCACGCATAGAGGATTGAATCAATTGATCGAGTGTTTAGTTCCTCTGCTATCTTTGCAAGGGTCTTATTTAATCGTTTTGCTTGTTCGCATTCTTCTTTGAAAATCCGGCCTCCAGTAAGAGGGGACCAAGCCATTGGCGGCATTCGCTTTTCTAAGCATTTGTCGATGGTGCCATCATGAAAATGTTTAAGCTCTATCACCGATAGTTCAATTTGATTTGTGACTAGAGGCTCTTGCAAATAAGCACTAAGCATGTCCACTTGTGAGGGTAAAAAATTTGAAACGCCAAATGCTCGAACTTTTCCTTCTCGCTTTAATTGTGAAAAGACTTCTGCCACTTCAGCCGGATCCATTAATGGATCAGGTCGGTGGAGGAGGAGTACATCTATATAATCTGTACGGAAATTCTTTAATGACCGTTCGACCGATTGAATGATGTGCTGTTTGCTCGTATCATAATGCTTTAAACGATGCTCCGGTCTACGATTAGAAACAAGTTTGATGTCACATTTAGTGACGATTTCCATTTTTGCTCGTAGAGACGGTTTTAATGAAATGGCCTCTCCAAAACGTTCTTCACACTGATAACTCCCATAAATATCAGCATGGTCAAAAGTTGTAATGTCAAAATCCATGATTTGTTCAATCAAGAAAAGTAATTCTTCTTTTGTTAGGTTCCAATCCATTAAACGCCATAAGCCATGGATCATTTGAGAAAAACTTAATTCCTCTGTTAGTTGTATTCGTTTCATTTACTAGCCTCCAAATCATTTAAAAAAATCGTGAATAGGTTTTCCAATATCCTGAGCTTTTAAGAAAGGATTATTCTGTTTCAGGTTCATTCATCTCAGCAACCTTTTGATCAGTTGGTAAAAAGAAAGTAAGCAATCCAATAAGCGGCAAAGCAACCGTAAAATGAATGGTATTTGTTATGCCAATTGAATCAGCAAGCAATCCTAAGGCAATGGAACCAACAGCACCCATTCCAAATGCAAGCCCTATAATTAACCCTGAAACCAACCCAATTTTTCCAGGAACCAGTTCTTGTGCGTAGACAACAGAAACTGAAAAACTAGACAAAATAATAAAGCCGACCATTGCAACAAGAGGGTAGGCGAGAGTTGCTCCTACATGAGGTAATAATAAAGCGAGTGGAGCAGAGCCAAGCATTGATAGCATGATCATGTTTCGCTTACCAAAGCGATCGGCAAGAGGGCCCCCAAAAAAGGTACCTAGTGCACCCGCTGCTAAAAATAAAAATAAATAGATTTGAGCTTGTTGAATCGTTGCTGAATATTGCTGTATTAAATAAAACGCATAAAAGTTCGTGATTCCAGCTTGAAACCACGAGCGGGCAAAAACAAGGAAAACCAAGAGTGTTACGGCAAAGACAATCGTCTTACGATGGGTGGACGTTTGATTTTTACGTTGTTTTGGTTTTTCTTGTTTTTGAACATGGGTACGTATCTGTTCAGAATACCAACGTGCGATATAGATAAGAAGTCCGATAGCAAGAGCTGCAACGATCGTAAACCAAATGGCTCCAAACTGCCCAAAAGGGACGAGAATAAGAGCTGTAATTAGAGGAGCGAGCGCTTGACCTGCATTTCCCCCCACTTGATAAATCGATTGAGCAAATCCTCGTCGCTTCCCAGCAGCCATGTAGGCAACCCTCGATCCTTCTGGATGAAAGGTGGCGGAGCCCAGTCCGATAAAAATAACGGAAACGACCACAAGCAGATAGGATGATGCAAATGCGATGCCTAATACACCAAAAAACGTAAAGCATAATCCAATGGGCAAAGCATACGGTGACGGTTTCTTATCAGTATAGATGCCAACAAGTGGTTGAATAAGAGAGGAAGTTGCATTTAAAGCAAAAGCAATCAAACCAAGCTGCGTGAAGCTTAAACCCATTGATTGTTCCAAGACTGGAAACATAGCGGGAACAACGGCTTGGATTGAATCATTTAATAGGTGGACAAAGCCAATTATAAACAATATCCGATACATCGTTTGTTGGCTGGAAACACCTTTTTCTTGCAATTTTACAGATGCTTGCATATACCATCATCACCTTTTCAACGTCCAGATTTATCGTACCACGAAATACTTTTATGAGGTTAAGAAAAAAGCCTAGATAATCATTTAAAATATATCGGTGCTTGAAGGAATATGAATGAATGTTGCCGAAAGTATTTTTTGGTCCAAACATTTTCACAGGATTTACTCTTTTTACATAGTAAGGAAATAGTTTTTGTAAATCTGTAAAACGTTTAATAACAAATGGTGTGAGCGTTAATAGTGAGGAAGCTCCGCCCTTTTAACAACAAAAAGGAGATGGATGTATATGAACTATCGTAGACTAGGCCGCTCAGGATTAAAGGTGAGCGAAATTAGTTTGGGAAGCTGGCTAACGTATGGGAAATCTGTTGCTGACAATACCGCAGAAAAAATCATTCACCGTGCTTATGAGCTTGGGGTAAATTTTTTTGACTCGGCGAATGTGTATGAACATGGTGAGGGGGAGCGAGTGATGGCAAAAGCGCTCAAATCGTTTCCTCGAACTTCCTACATCATAACGACGAAAGCTTTTTGGCCAATGGGAGAAGGACCTAATGATCGCGGATTGTCTCGTAAGCATGTAATAGAACAGCTTCATGGGAGCTTGAAAAGAATGGAATTGGACTATGTAGATATTTTTTATTGTCATCGGTACGATCCAGAAACACCTGTTGAAGAAACGCTTCGAGCTATCGATGATTTAATACGCCAAGGGAAAATTTTGTATGCAGGCGTAAGTGAATGGACAGCTGCTCAAATCCAAGAGGCAATCACTGTGGCTGACAAATATTTACTCGATCGTATTGTTGTGAATCAGCCACACTATAATCTTTTAAGCCGTTCGATTGAGGAAGAGGTGATTCCTGTTTGTGAAAAGCTTGGTATTGCTCAAGTCGTTTTTTCGCCGTTAGCCCAAGGTCTACTTACTGGAAAATATAAAAATGGACAGATTCCTCAAAACAGCCGCTTAGGAAATGATGAAATTAATCGAGTGGCAAAGCGTCGGTATATGAGTGAGGACACATTTGAGAAAATAGGACAATTAGGAAAGCTTGCAAATGAGATAAATATGTCGCTTTCTGAACTTGCGTTAGCATGGATTTTGCGCCAACCAAATATAGCAAGTGCTCTTGTTGGAGCAAGTCGACCTGAGCAAATTGAAGCGAATGTAAAAGCAATAGACCGAAAACTTTCAATTGATACTCTTATTGAGATTGATCGTATTTTAGAAAAGGAAAGATGATCTATATAAACTTATTATTTTGCAGACGTCATTCTTTACAGTGATAAGCAATTCATTTATAATATATGAAATTATCAAATAAAAAAGTTTTACAAGTTTAGAAAGTGGAATAAGAAAAAAGAAAAAGTGATGATAGTGTCTAGGAGGTTCCCATGGCTCAAGAAGAGAAGGATCATTTGGAACAATTAAATATTGCTCAAATAAAAGAAGTCATTATTCATAAAGGGTACGAGATGAAAGTGCTTGCGGTTCATACAAATAGTGTTGTTGCTGAATTTTTAGATTATCCAATTAAAGGAGAAGAGGATGCGTTCCCTTATTCCCGAACAGTGATTAACCACAAAAGATACGAACGTACATTTAAAACAATCGACGGAGAGGTTGTATCTCTAGATGATTAATGTAAAAAAGAAGCCAAATCGGCTTCTTTTTTATATTTTATAGCAATTTTAATTGCTCCTGAACGGGTTCGTATTTTATTCGAAGCCCAAATTGGCTAAGTAAATCAATTGCCTCATCTTGTGAGAAAGGTAATTGTAAATCGTTCAGCTCAAGTTGCGCGATTTCAGGGATATCAAAAATGATTTGAGCCAGTTTTTTACTAATGAAGGTTGTCTCTTTCCCTTCTAAGAGTTTTTTTCGATAGCGATTAAATTTAGCATCCAATGTCTCAAATTCCTCATAAAGTGCTTCAACCGTACCGTACTGTTGAATAAGGGGTAAGGCAGATTTTTCGCCAACACCAGGACAACCAGGAATGTTGTCACTCTTGTCACCAAGAAGGGCTTTAACATCGACCCATTGACTTGGTGTAATCCCGTATTCCTCTTGGAACTGTACTAAATCATATACATGATCCCCTTTTTTTCCAGCGATAATTTGAGTAGTCTGCTTATCTAATAGCTGGAGCAAATCTCGATCATTGCTATAAATAAAGCAAGGTCGGCCTGTCGAGGCTCCCCATTTCCGTGAAAGAGCACCAATCGCATCATCTGCTTCATAAGGTGGTACAATCAGCTGATGAATGCCAAGTTTATCCAAAATAACCGTGCTTGTTTCATATTGCTGTATGAGCGCTTCTGGTAAGTCTCCACGGGTGGCCTTATAAAATTCGAATTCTTGACGGCGAATCGTATCTTCTCGTTTTACATCCCAAGCTATAGCAGCATGGGTTACATCGTATGCGGGAAGCAATTGAAAAAGCTTTTGAAAAAAGACACGCAAAGCATTAGTGTATAGTCCGTCTTCATTTCTCGACAATTGACTTTCGTCTTTTCCGTAAGCTGTGGCAAAATATCCGCGGCTTAACAGGTTAAAACCATCTATTAGAAGTAAGGTTGGTTGTTTCAAAGGGAAAACTCCTTTTCAAATATGTATCTTTTAATTTTATCATAAATGACATTGGTTGACCGATTTCATGCGAATGTTTTGTTTGCTTTAAGAGATGATTTTTGTAGCATCAAACGTACAGGACAATTTTCAAAAAACATTTTCTCCATTAAAGTTTGACCCTTTATTTGGAAGGTCATTTTCATCTTACATGGCATAAACTCATTATCATTTGACAATCGTAATGATTAAGCCTTTTAAAAAAAGGGGGACTGAGAATTGGACGTACAGTGCTTTTATTGTAGTGAGCGGATCGAAGAAAAGAACCAGTTTGTCGCATCTTTTTTTCTTCAGCAAGAACATGTAGACAAGCCACTTTGCGAAGAATGCTACAAAGAATGGCTTGAAGGGATGAAGGAGTAAGGAAAAAGGGTCGTGGCTCAAATTAGGAGCCCGAACCCTCTTGATAATTGATTTTCTTCTGGGCGCTATCGTCTTTTTTAAAAAAAATGACACCCGTTTCTTTCTTTTGTGCAATCTCTTTTGCCCGTTTTACCGCGTCCTTCTTATTTAGTTTATATTCCCTTAATAAAAAAATAAAAGTGTCCCGATGGAATCAGCCTTATGTATAGTTTGATCCATTTATTTTATTAACGATAAATACCAAAATAGCTATTATATTTAAACTAACAAAGGATTTTACAACGGACATCAATGTTACTTCATATTTTAACACCCAAATCATAGATAAAATGATGCAATGTGATGAAGAGTTAAAAATAAGCACCTTTCAGATAGGCTTCTGGATTAATGAATTCTGCAAACATATTCCAATCACCTCTTTTACAAGTATTTTGAAGCATCTTCTACAACAAGCACTATGGAAATAATCTAATTTCCTACAAATTTCACCAATTGTTATTGCCGATTACCTATATCTTGTATAATATTAGAAATAGTCTAGGAGAAAAATCGCCAATCAATAATTATAGAAAGTAGGTAATTTTGTGAAGCAACTTTTTGCAGGCTCCAAAAAAAGAAACAGTTCTACGAAACAGTCGATTTTTTCCTCTTTGAATGAGAATGGCTACATACAGCCCGATCTAGTAAAAGGATCAGAGCTTGAAAAGCAAATTAAGATGATCGACTTAACGGAAAAAGATTTATCTATTATGCATGCATGTCAACAGCAATTGGAACCTTATCTAGATGAGATTGTTACAACATTTTACCAAAATTTAGAGTATGAAGCATCTCTTCTAACCATTATTTCTGATCATAGTTCCGTTGAGAGATTAAAAGGAACATTGAAAACACATATACATGAGATGTTTTCAGGTCATATTGATCAAAAATACATAGATAAACGAATTCGTATTGCAGAAATCCATGTGAAGATTGGTTTGCAGCCAAAGTGGTACATGTGTGCATTCCAAGATTTATTAAAATCTTTTTTGACCATCTTAGAGCCACATGTAACGACAATCGAAGAATATCGTGAACTAACGCTCGCTTTAACGAAAATCTTAAACCTAGAACAACAAATTGTTTTAGAGGCCTATGAATCGGGAAATGAACGAATTCGTAACGAGGCAGAGCGAGAAAAACAAAAAATAAATGAACAAATTAGTAGAAGTGCTGAGGAATTAGCGGCAATAAGTGAACAGTCAAGTGCTGCAATCGAAGATATCTTAGTAAAATGCAATGAAGTAGAAGGTCTTACAAAAGTAGGATCTGAAATAGCAGTGGCAACTGAAAAGAAATCAATGGAGGGGAAAGACCGGATTGGTCATCTTGGTTCCTTGGTCAAAGGAACAAAGGAAACCATTGAAACCATTGCAACAGGAATGGGCAATCTTACGAATACATCAAAAAGAATTGAACAAATTGCAGATCTTGTTACATCGATTGCAGAGCAAACCAATTTATTGGCACTTAATGCTGCCATTGAAGCTGCAAGAGCTGGTGAGCACGGAAGAGGATTTGCCATCGTGGCAGACGAAGTTCGTAAGCTTGCGGAAAATACAAAGTCCTCAGTATCTGAAGTTGTAAAGCTTGTTAATGACATTAATTCCTATACAAATTCGATTAATTCATCGATTGCAAAAGGCATAGAAGGCATTGAAGAAAGCTCGAAAGAATCTGCAGCAACAAGTGAATTTTTTAATCAGATTGTTTTGTCGATGAACGATTTAAAAGCAAAGAATGTTACGATCTCGAATGAAATGACAAATTTAACAAAAACATTAGAGGATATGAGCAATGCTGTGAAGCAAGTGGCTGTGTCATCCGATAATTTAAACACGATTACTCAATGAAACATAGAAAAATGACAAAATCACAATGTTAAAAATCAATCGGAAATCTGGAACTGCACCTCCAATTATTAATAATTGGGTGCAGTTGTTTTTGAATAAAAAAGGAGTTGTCTCGTTTCGTGAGACAGCCCCTATTATCAGTTATTTATTCATTGCAACATTGATTTCATTATTGCTGAGGGTAACATAAACTGAATCTATATTTCCTTGGTCAATAATTAATTCGGTAACCTCATCCTCGATTTTTTCTTGAATCACACGACGCAGTGGACGTGCTCCATAAGCTGGATCGTAACCAAGTTCAGCAAGCTTTTCCTTCGCTTCAAGGGTTACATCCATGACGATTCCTTGCTCATCAAGTCGTTCCTGGAGTTCATTGAGCATAAGATCGACAATTTTAATGAGGTCTTCTTTTTCAAGGTGGTTAAATTCTATGATCGCATCAAAACGATTGAGGAATTCAGGCTTAAAGTATTGATTGAGTGATTCAAGAATCCCTGCTTTTTTAGGAATACTTGGTTCCTTATCAAAACCAACGGCGATTTTCTTCACTGTGCCAACTCCAGCGTTGGACGTCATGATCATCACCGTGTCTTTGAAGTTCACAACGCGACCTTGACTATCAGTGAGGCGACCATCTTCGAGAATTTGCAAGAACATATGCTGCACGTCAGGATGAGCTTTTTCAATTTCATCTAATAGAACAATGCTGTAAGGGTTGCGGCGTACTCGTTCAGTTAGCTGTCCACCCTCGTCATGTCCCACATAGCCTGGAGGAGAGCCGATTAATTTAGAGACGGAGTGTTTTTCCATATACTCACTCATATCAAGTCGGATCATGGCATTTTTGTCACCGAAAAGTTCTTTTGCTAATGTTTTCGTTAATTCTGTTTTACCTACCCCAGTAGGACCGACAAACATAAAGCTGATTGGACGATCTTTAGGCTTTAATCCGGCTCGGCTTCTTTTTACGGCTTTAGCTACCTTTTCAACAGCTTCTTTTTGACCAATTACATTGCTTGCAAGTCTGTTTTGTAAGTCTTTCATTTTTTCTTGCTCAGCACTTTGTAGCTTTTTCACAGGGATACCCGTCTGCTTTTCAATAAGATCCTGAATATGTTCAACGGTCACTTCAATCGTTGGTTCACTCGTTTCACTTGCTAATTTTTGACGAAGCTCATGCTCTTCATCTCGCAATGCCGCAGCACGCTCATACTCTTCTTTTTTCATCGCTTCCTGCTTTTCTCGTTCAATTGCTTGCAGGCGCTGATGTAAATCATCCTTCGTTGAGTTCCCATTTGCTAACGCAAGCTTGGAGCCCACTTCATCCATTAAATCAATCGCTTTATCTGGTAAGTAGCGATCTTGGATATAACGATTTGATAGCTGAACACATGCTTGCAGCACTTCGTCTGAATAGTGTACTTGGTGGTATTTTTCATAGATTGGACGTATGCCCTTCAAAATCTCCAGCGCTTTGTCTAAAGCAGGTTCTTTCACAGTAATTGGTTGGAACCGCCGTTCAAGAGCAGGATCTTTTTCAATTTTACGGTATTCATTTAACGTTGTCGCACCAATGAGTTGTAGCTCCCCTCGAGCAAGTGCAGGCTTTAAAATGTTTCCTACGTCCATGGACCCGTCTGAAGTAGAGCCTGCCCCTACAACCATATGAAGCTCATCAATAAATAAAATGATGTTCTTTCTTTGTTCAAGTTCACTAACAAGCTGTTTCATTTTCTCTTCAAATTGCCCTCGATAGCTTGTACCAGCAATTAATGAAGATAGTTCAAGTTCGTATACTTCTTTATTTTTCATTTTTGTTGGAACATTCCCTTGAGCAATACGAAGGGCAAAGCCTTCTGCAATGGCTGTTTTACCGACACCTGCTTCACCGACTAATACAGGGTTATTTTTAGTACGACGGCAAAGCACTTGAATCATACGTTCAATTTCTTCATCCCGTCCGATGACTGGGTCAATACGCCCTTGTCTTGCTTCAGCTGTAATATTTCTTCCGTGTTCGTCTAAAAATCCATTGCCACCCGTTGTCTGTTTTGTTCGAACTTGTGTAGCATATGGATTCATTCCGTTTGTATGATTAAATGAAGATTGATTCATGAATTTTTTAAAGAAGTCATCAAAGGAAGAAAAATCACCACCGAATCCAAATGGCTGCTTTACTTGGCGATAACATTGCTCGCACAAATGAAGTTTGTGATTTTGATAGTTGATAACTAAGCTCATATTTACATTTGCCTCACGGATTTGACAGTTTTGACATTTCATTTGAAATTCCTCCTTTTAAACGTAGTGTTTTTGACTATCTTTGACCTTAGAGTGAAAAAAAGTAGCGGAATTATACCGCATCTTTGACTTTGACTATCTTTGACCTTTATTTTAAATAATAACCTTTTGTTCGTCAATAGGATTTTTTAAAAGGGCAATCAAGTGTTTAAGGTAGCAAATAAAGCTATTCTTATGGAAAATTGTAAAATTTACGTCCAAGTTTCAAAAGACACTGCTGTAAAATTAATTGGTGCAAAACAGCTTAATAGTAAAAGCGTGATAAATTTGATATGGTAAGTTGAAACAACAAGAACATTTCACTTGAAAGCTGGATTTTAGGAGGTCGAATGATGAACC
The DNA here is from genome assembly GCF_000334155.1 of Halalkalibacterium ligniniphilum. Taxonomy (GTDB): domain Bacteria; phylum Bacillota; class Bacilli; order Bacillales; family Bacillaceae_D; genus Halalkalibacterium; species Halalkalibacterium ligniniphilum. The sequence goes on from NZ_ANNK01000089.1 coordinate 17,493, forward strand.
TGAGGCAACTAGAGACAATGGAAGAGCGAGTACAGTTATTAAAAGAGGTTGTCCAGCCTTTTAAGCAACGAGCTTGGAAGCATGACAGAGAAGCAACATTCCCAAAGGATAATATTGAGGATTTAAAAAAAGCTGGCTATACTTCATTAACGGTTCCAAAACAATATGGTGGCAAAGAAATTTCCCTTTTTGAAATGGTTCAGCACCAAGAAACAATTGGAGCAGCAGATGGTGCCACTTCTTTATCAATCGGTTGGCATATAGGACTCATTAAGCATTTGGGTGAAACAAGGGTTTGGGATGAATCGATTTATGAAAAGGTTTGTCAGGACGTTCTGCACAAACATGCACTTATAAATGCAGCAGCAACGGAAGCGCAAACAGGAAGCCCTACCCGCGGGGGAAAGCCTGGAACGACAGCTAAGAAAATGGAAGGGAATTGGTACATTTCAGGAAGAAAAATTTTTACAACAATGTCACCAGTTCTAAATTATTTTATTGTGAGCGCAGCAATAGAAGGGACAGATGATGTAGCTAATTTTCTAATTCCGAAAGAAAGCAAAGGATTACAAATTGAAGAAACATGGGATATGATGGCCATGCGTGCAACTGGAAGTCATGATCTCGTTTTAGAAAATGTAAAAATTGGGGAAGAGGGCCTTGTTGAATATATAACACCAGGAAATAAACCGGCTGCTGGATGGCTGCTACATATTCCGGCATGTTATCTTGGTATTGCCCGTGCTGCACAGGAATACGCCATTAGCTTTGCAAAACAGTATTCACCAAACAGCATTCAAGGAACCATTAGTGACCTCCCTCATGTCCGGCAAAAAATCGGTGAGATGGAATTGCGATTACTTCAAGCACGTTCTTTTCTTCATGCCATTGCTAATAAATGGGATCAGACTCCGTTTGAAGAAAGACAATTAATGAACGCTGAACTTGGTGCAGTGAAGCATGCGGTTGTGAGTCATGCCATTGAAGTTGTCGATCTGGCCATGCGAGTGGTGGGAGCGCTAAGCTTATCAAATAAAAATCCATTGCAGCGTTACTATCGTGATGTTCGTGCGGGTCTTCACAATCCACCGATGGATGAAATGACGGTAATGCTGTTAGCAAAAGAAGCGATGGAAAGGATTGGTGAGAAACCGTGATACCTTCAGGAAAGTGTTCATCTAGAGGCTGTTACATAACGAACGTGTTTGATTGAAAATGCGAACAATGCACAACCTTAGCGGAGGAAATAGACGTAGAGTCCTGCGGGAGCAATGGCAAGGGTGAGACCCAACAGTGCAAAAAGCACGAGGAGGCTCACCAGCCGCCCGCGGAAAGCGAAGGATATGTTCGAAGTAATTGCTATGCAGCAACGATCATGACGTTCGGATTTCTCTTCAATAAAAACTCTTTTGTCTCAGTCCTTTTTTCGATTAATACGTATGCTAAAAATAGTAAGAAATTTCTGTTAATTTATAACTTTCTGAAATACTTGTTTGTTCAATGTTATAATATGTAAACCAGTAACGAAAATCCGTCAAAAAAACAGCTTCTATAAATAATAATTGCATTTTGTTGCTTAGTACCTTTAAAGATAGAAACAAAACGGGAGGGATTCAATTGAATGCTTCTTATTTAACGGCGGAACATCAAATGTTTCGCAAAGCTTTACGAAATTTTTTAGAAAAAGAAGCCTATCCTCATTATGCTCAGTGGGAGAAAGATCGAATCATTCCAAGAGAACCATGGCATAAAATGGGTAGAGAGGATTTTTATGTCCTTGGCGAGATGAACGGTGGTGTAGGAGCTGATATTAGCTATTCCGTTGTACTGATTGAAGAACGCGAAAAAGTAGGATCAAGCTTACTTGGAATCGGACTTCACAACGATATCGTACTCGAGCTCGCTGGGAAGGTAGTTCGCTATTATCTTTATAAAACAAAGGATCTTCGTTATGTCTCATAAGCAGGTTTCCACCTATCATTCTTTTCTGAATATGACAGTAACTAGAACACTAGAAGTAGGTGAGCAAGCTGCAGAATTATTAACCGGTATCTTAAACATTTTTCAAACGAAAATTAAGCGGTTACAAAACGAAAGAATTATTCGTTTTGAAATAAAGGAGGCCTTTCATGAGAGAAGTTGCAATTGTTGAAGCTGTCCGCACCCCCATTGGAAAAAGAGCTGGAAAATTAAGTACGATCCGTTCCGATGAATTATTAGCGTTGGCATTAGATGAACTGATGAGACGAAGCGGGATTGAGAAAAAAGAGGTTGAAGATGTCATCATTGGCTGTGTGACACAAGTTGGGGAACAAGCATCGGATATTGCAAGAATCTCAAGCTTGATTGCTGGTTTTCCAATTGAAGTCCCAGGTACAACCATTGACCGGCAATGTGGTTCAAGCCAGCAAGCTGTACACTTCGCTGCTCAAGCGATTTTAAGTGGAGATATGGATGTTGTGATTGCTGGAGGAATTGAAAGTATGACAAGGGTGCCTATGTTTTCAAGTATGCAGGGCGTCTCCTATAGCGAGAAATTGACTAGTAAATACGAAATGATCAACCAAGGACTATCAGCCGAGCGTATTGCAGAAAAATGGGGATTTTCAAGAGAAGAGCTAGATGAGTATTCGTTTGAAAGCCATAAAAAAGCCTTAACAGCACAAGCGGAGGGTCGATTCGAGCGAGAAATGATGAAAATTGATGTGAGAACAGACACAGGTGTTGAGATTGTCAGAGAAGACGAAGGACCAAGAAAAGATACGACTTTGGCGAAGTTAGCTAACTTAAAGCCTTCTTTTAAAGAGGATGGAAGGATTACAGCAGGGAATGCTAGCCAAATTAGTGACGGTGCTGCTGCGTTACTGTTAATGTCTCGTGATAAAGCCGATAGACTTGGGCTAAAACCTCGCTTTCGAATCATTGCAAGGACCGTTGTTGGTTCAGACCCAACCTTAATGCTGACAGGACCGATTCAAGCGACGAAAAAAGTTCTACAAAAAGCAAATTTGCAAATTGAAGAGATGGATGTTTTTGAAGTGAACGAAGCATTTGCCTCAGTGCCGCTCATATGGTTAAAAGAAACGGGAGCAAAACGAGAAAAGCTTAACCCAAATGGAGGAGCAATCGCCCTTGGCCATCCGTTAGGGGCGAGTGGAGCCCGCATTATGACAACGATGCTATATGAATTAGAACGAAGGAGAGCCCGTTATGGTCTTCAAGCCATTTGTGAAGGGCTCGGAATGGCAAATGCGACGATTGTTGAGAGGCTTGATTGATGAAACGAATGGGGGAAATTTATAGAGATAAGAAACTGTGTTGCTCTAGTGCTAGATTTAGATGAGCATGAAACACCTTCAATCCGAGCAAAACAAGGACCTTAAAATTAAAGTCATCGGTGCAAATGGGGAAGTCGAATGGAACGGAGAAGAAATGGGCGAGCTTCTCATTTGTGGCCCGTGGATTGCTGACGAATACGTGGATGACGAGCGCAGCAAAGTGGCTTTTCGAGAAGGATGGCTTCATACTGGTGATGGTGTAACCAGTGATAAACAAGGTTTTATTAAAATCGTCGATCGAACGAATCAAAAGTGGGGGCGAATGGATTTCGTTCGCTGATCTAGAAAACGACTTGATGGCATACGAAGCTGTGCTTGAAGCAGCCGTTGTTGCGTTGTTTGAGAAGGAATAGCAGGAGCGTCCTGTTGCGTGTGTCGTTGTTCGGAAATTTTTCAAAAAGAGAGTTGTGAGCGCGTCTAAAAAGTTCACCTAACCATTCAGATTAACTTTCGTAGGTAAGAGATTAGAAATAAAAATTCGAATAAAGGAGGAGAAAGGATGACTACATTACGAGATGTTTTTGAACAATCGGTGCTAAAATATCCGAATAAAGAGGCGCTGTACGATGTGCGTTCAAATGAACGTTTGACTTATATGGAATGGGATAAGAAAGTCAATCAGGTTGCACAAGCACTAATAAACGAAGGGGTAGAGAAAGGGGATCGTGTTTCCGCTGTTTTGTTTAATACGAGTGAATTTGCTACTGCCTATTTTGCATGCATTAAAATTGGAGCTGTCTTTAATCCTATAAACTTTCGGCTTACGTCCAAGGAAATTGAGTACATTTTGCAGGACGCTGAGCCAAAAATCGTTCTATTTGAAAAAGCAGTTAAATCACAGATCACACCGATTGCCGATAAGCTTAAAGCTACATCGCTTTGGTATATCGATGACGACACACCAGAATATGCAAAAAGTTATCATCAACAGATTGCTTTGGCCTCACATGAGCGACCGAACATAGTGCTTACAGAAAATGATCTTTATGCCATGATGTATACAAGTGGAACAACTGGACGGCCAAAAGGGGTTTTACACACCCATCGTGACATGGTTGATCAAAGCATGATTATGATTGGCATGCAGCGGATAACCAATCGAGACAGAGGACTATCAGTCGCACCAATGTTTCATTGTGCAGAGCTTCATTGTGCCTTTTTGAGCAGAGTTCACATTGGAGCAAGCCAGGTGATCTTGCATCATTTTGAAGCGAAAAAAGTATTGGAGCTCATTGAACGAGAAAGGATTACAACATTCTTTGCAGCACCGACAATGTGGAATATGCTGCTGCAGGAAAATATCGCTTCCTATCAACTGTCTTCATTAAGACAAGGGCTGTATGGAGGTGCACCAATGGCGCCTGCTTTGGTAAAAGCGATCACGGAAAGAATGGAGCTTCAGTTGCTTCAAGCCTATGGAATGACAGAAATGGGCCCAGCGATTACATTTTTAATGGAAGATGAACAATTACAAAAAGCCGGTTCTGCTGGAAAGCCATTAATAAACCATGAGATAAGAATCGTTCGAACAAATGATGAGGATCTCTCCGAACCGGAAGCGGTAGCTGACGTCGGTGAACGAGGCGAGATCATTGTACGGGGACCGAGTATGATGCTAGGCTATTACAACAGAGAAGATGCAACAAAAAAAGCGATCTATAAGGGATGGTACTATTCTGGTGACATTGGATATATTGATGATGAAGGGTTTCTGTGGGTTTGTGACCGGGTTGATGACATGATTGTAAGCGGAGGAGAAAACATTTATTCAAAAGAGGTTGAGGATGTTTTATTCGATCATTCAGGGGTTCTTGATGTCGCTGTTGTTGGTGAACCCGATGAACACTGGGGCCAAAGAGTCGTCGCATTTGTTGTGAAAAAGGACCCAAAGCTAACAGAACAACAACTTGAGCACTTTTGTAGATTAAGTGATAAGCTTGCCAATTACAAACGGCCTCGGCGCTATTATTTTGTGAACGAATTACCAAGAAACGCAAGTGGGAAGCTGCAAAAGTATAAATTAAGGACAGACACCCCTCCCTTTCAACAGGGATAAAACAAGTTCGTCAATCATTAAGTGAACCCTTTCAATCAAGGGGTGAGAGCGACAGGCTTCTTATTTAGATGATTTTAAAAGCTACATCGCTTTTTTTAATAAGAAAGCAAGGTTGACTTCTTAAAGTCAACCTTGCTTTGTTATACAAGTTATTTCATTATATATTCAAATAAAAAGGATTGACCATTTTGATAGAAACGAGGATCGTAGACACCAATACGGTCATCGTCATCGACAATCACCACAAAAGGCGCCCATTCATAGAGTGTCTTTGCTTCAGGTCGTTCTTCAAAAAGAGACGAAAGATCAGCCTCTTCAGCAGATTCTAAGGTGTACTGAAGCTCCTCATGACCAAATAGATTCGTTGAGATAATTTCAACTGTTCCCTCATTTTTTCCAATGACAGAAAAGTTCCATGGAATAAAGCTTGCTGATAGCACATGCTGCTCATAGTCATCATGATACGATTGATAAATATAATAGCCTTGTGCCGATTGTATACCAACATGAAGAAGAATGAGAAGCCAAATAATATGATAAACCCGGTATGTTGCTTTCTTGTGTCGTTTATAAAGGTATCCTCCAAGAATGATTACCCAGATGACGACATCAACAATCGGTAAGGTTCCAAAGGTAATTCGAGTTGACGAAATTGGCTCAAAATAGCCAGTGCCCCATGCATTAAATAAATCACTCGTATTGTGAATAAACACGGCAAGCATGCCAATATAAAACAAGCGCCTGTCTTTCACCCGCCAGATGAGATAGGAGATTATGATAAGAATAAGAGCCCATACTGGAACCATAAAAAGGGAGTGTGTAATGCCTCGATGCCACATTTGGTATTGACCTTCTGTATCCCAGAGCTGAGAAATCACATCAATATCAGGAATTTGACTTCCACCCACTGCAGTTAGAAAGTACGCTTTTTTTAGTTTCTCAGACATGCCTTCCTTATTAATACCACCATAAATTGTAAGACCAAATAATGTGTGGGTTACCGTATCCAACCTATGTACTCCTTTCAGCCAGTTCTTCACCTGTAGAATACCATACATTTTATTAAAAGACCCAAAACAAAGATGTGCAAAAAGTAACTTATGTACCTATTTTCTACCTGCTTTTCATCGTGATTCATTAAAAAGCTTAGCTGTATAATTGAAGAAAACTTGAAAGTATGGCGCTGAAATTGAAAGAGAATTTTTTTAATATAATCTGGCAATCATAGATTAACTTTGTTTATGCATTGAGATGAATTATCCTCACACTTACATCTTAAATTGAGAAATAGGAGTAGAATACTAGGAAAAATTCACGTGTTCGACAACCAATCTTTTTCTAGATTATGTATAATAGAGGAGATGGATTTACATGAACAGGAAGTAAGATGATAAAGTTTGCAGAGTAGAGGGTTAGAATATGAACAAAAAACTTGAAAATATATTGCTTTTTGCTTGGTTGACATCACTTGTTGCAACACTAGGATCGTTGTATTTCTCACAAATTCGTCAGTATGAGCCTTGTACACTTTGTTGGTATCAACGTATTTTCATGTACCCACTCGTGATTATTTTACTTATTGGAATGATTCAGAAAGATGTAAAAGTTGCTGTCTATTCAGCGGTTTTATCTTTGATTGGATTCTGTCTTTCAGCCTACCATTATGCATTGCAAAAGCTTGATTTCTTTGCTGAGGCAGCTCCATCATGCGGTCGTATACCATGTACAGGTGAATATATAAATTGGTTTGGTTTTGTTACCATTCCTTTTCTCGCAGGCACAGCTTTTGTCATCATTTTTATTTGTAGTCTTGTTATTTTGATACAGGCGGAGGAGGATAAATCATGAAAAAAGTGATCATTTTTGGCGGAATCGTCGTTCTTTTATTTGTTAGTCTAGCTGTTGTATCAACTATGCAGCAAACTAAAAAGGCGGAGGGGAACCCCTTTGGGAAAAGTACCTTACACCCTGCTACGATTGATATTATGGATGATCCAAATTACCAGAATGTCATCCTTCCAGATGAATTAGAAGAGCGTTTAACAAATGGGGATGATGTGACGGTTTATTTCTATAGCTCAACGTGTTCGTTTTGCAAAGAAACGACGCCGCGTTTGGCGCCGCTGGCTCAACAAATGGACGTTGATTTAGTTCAATATAACCTTTTGGAATTTGAACAGGGCTGGTCTGATTATAATCTTCAATCGACACCAACCGTTGTTCATTATCAAAATGGTAAGGAAGTAGCGAGAGTCGTTGGCAGTGCCCAAAATGAAGAATACGCAATGTTTTTTAGTGAACATGTATTAAAAAATAGATAAATGTTTGTTCGAGACAATTCTTTTAAGGGATTGTCTCGTTTTTACTAAAAGCAGAAGGCCGCTTCGAGAATCTGAAAGAAAAACCCTTAATCGTGCTACAATTGGCGAAATAAGTTTAACGTAAAAGGGTCTTGCTTCTCTGTAAAAAATGGAGACTTATCATTCGTCACAAAATTTAATTAAAGAGCATATTATTTTGTTTTACTGAGCTTTACACGCTTGGTTCTGAAAGGGAAATGGAGCAGTTCAGATAAAATTGTTCCTTTTATTTTTTATTTTAATTATTGTTATATTCAAAAAATGCTAAAATTAATAGAGAGCTATACTTAAATCAAACATCTAGAGCGGGGTGCTAAAAAAATGGAGTTAAAATATATTGAAGCTTTTTTAAAGATTGTTGAAAAAGGGAGTTTTTCAGCGGCAGCGAACGATTTAAACATTACTCAACCAACGATAAGCATTAGAATTCAGCATTTAGAAGACCAATTAAACACAAAGCTTTTTAAAAGAGTAAGTGGAAGGAAGATTATGTTAACTTCTGAAGGTGAGAAAATTTACCCATATTTTAAAGAAGCCTGTCATCTCATTGAGGAAGGCTGTAACGCTCTTTCGAATCGAACGAAGAAAGTCACCATTTCTTGTCCAAATCATATGGGGGTAGAGGTGCTCCCAGAATTATTAAAAGTTCTTTATGCGGAGTTTCCAACGATTGATTTCGAGGTGAAAATTGCCACTACTGATGAAAGTTTAAAGGCGATTCGAAATGGTGAGATTGAATTCGCTTTCGCCTATCTTGAGTCGGAAGATCAATACATTGATGAAATTAATATGGTGAAGATTTCGAATGAAATCAATACACTTGTCTGTGCACCTGATCACTCTTTTGCAAAGAGGGGGCATATTGCTGCTTCTGATTTAATACAAGAACGACTAATTGTATATAATCGTGACTTCTCAACGACTAAATTAATCGAACAGTATTTACTAAATCAAGGTGTCAAAAATTATAAAACAGTTGAAATTAACAATGTAGGCTGGATTAAAATGATGGTACGTAAAGGCCTTGGTGTCGCCTTTTTGCAAAAAATGATTGTCAATGACGAATTAAAAAGTGAAAAACTAGTTGAAGTACCACTTTTAGAGCCACTAACACCTACACCAATCTACTTAATCTTTAAGAAAAACATTGCAAAAGACTTGCGGCAGACAGTGATAAAAGCTGCGGAGAATTTGATGTAAGCTCATAAAAAGATGGATGTTGTTAAATGTGCTTTTGTAAACAAGACAAGAACCAGCTAAGACACGATTGGCTGGTTCATTTCTTTTCTTAACGTATGATTAAAGCATCTGTTGAATAAATCATAGACTAGTAGACACTAAGGATTTTTTTATACTATGCCATTTACTTTATTTATGACTGATATATAAACAATCAATTTGAATGGTTAAATTGTAAGCGCTATTATAAAGATTATAAAGAATATTAGAAAAAATTAGTTTGGAGACTTAAGTGGCAGAAGGGTTTTAAATAAATTTCTAAAATATCCAATGTTTTTAATACTTGTTTTGTCAAAGACTCTTAAAACTAATTATTCCAAAAAGTCTTTGTTCTGAAAGCGTTAACAAAACAACAGTAATCAAACTTTAATAACGTAGGGGGAGATTAAGTGAGAATGAAGAAGTTATTACCTTTTTTATTGTTATTCTTTTTGTTGATTGCAGGCGCCTGTAATCAACAGACATCCGGGGGAACTAAAGACAGTGCTCAAGCAGCATCAAGTGACATTCATGAATTTAAATTATCAACGATTGTACAAACTAGCCACACTTGGGTAGCAGCTGCTGAAAAGTTTAAGGAGGAGTTAGAAACACGAACAAATGGTAGAATGCAGGTTGAAATTTATCCTGCCAGTCAATTAGGACCGGAAGCTGATGTTATTCAACTTATGTCTGTTGGTGCAGTAGACTTTGGATTTATTACAAATGCATATTTAGCTTCAAGAGTCGATTCTTTAAATGCATGGTTTATGCCTTTTTTGTTTGATGGAATTGAAGATGCAGCTAGGATGAGAGATTCGGAAATTTCAAGAAAGTTATTAGATACCCTGGAAGAGCAACAGATTACTGGATTAGATTGGTTGTTTACAGGAAGCCATAGCATTTTAATGAAACAAGGGGTTATGGATTCCCCAGAGGCTTTTGTTGGAAAGCAAATTCGAGCTCCTGGTTCTGTCGTCATTAATGACTTCTACCAGCAACTAGGCGCAAGTCCTCTTCCAATGCCAGTATCAGAAGTTTACACTTCATTACAAACGGGGGTCATTGATGGCATTAATGCAAGTGTCGATTCAATATTTACAGAAAAATTTCATGAAGTGGCAGACGATTTTACACTTTTAAATCAATTTGCTTTTAATGCAGCTGTAGTTATGAGCACTGCTACCCTTGAGAAGTTATCAGAAGAAGATAAAGAAATTGTACTAGAGGCAATGAGAGTAGCCATTGATTACGGCAATGAAGTAGCAATAAAAAAGGATTATGAAGGTCTTGAAGAGCTGAGACAACAAATCAAAGTTCATGAGTTGGATGATTTCGAGGCTTTTAGTGATGTTCGAGACAGCATTTATAATAAGTATTCAGAAAAGGATCCCTTGATTAAGGAACTGATAGAAGAAGCTCAGAAACAATAATAGGAGGTATTGTTTATGGTGTGGATAAGTAAGATAAGTGATTTTATTTTAAATATAGAAAAAATTCTTGTTACTGTATTACTCAGTATAATGTTTTTGTCGCTAACTGCCGGTGTTGTATTTCGATATTTCTTAAATAATCCGCTTCATTGGTCAGAGGAAGTAGCGATTTTTACTCTTGCATGGCTAACGTTTATTGGTGGGAGTATGACAATTAAACGGCAGCAAACAGCTGCCGTGACCTTTTTGATGGAACGGTTATCGGGAAGGACGTATTATTTATTAAATCTACTGTCCTATTTAACGATATTTGTATTTAGCTTGTTTGTTTTTTGTTTCTCTATTCCTTGGATTCTATCTCCAAATATAGCTTTTCAAAAATCGTTGGCAATGCAAATGCCTATGATTTATCCTTATTTAAGTGTACCAGTTGGTTTTTTATTCTTAACCATTCACTCTTTGGAACTTCTGCTTAAGAATTTTAAATATTCTGAGGGGGGAAGTAAAGAGGCATGATTACATTACTAGCGTTTATGATATTGCTGCTTATTGGAGTTCCTATATCAATTGTTCTTGGTGTTACTAGTATTATTTACATTTTTACTAGTGGAAATATAGAATTGATTAGTATTGTCCCCCAAAGAATATATTCAGGTATGGAAGCGTTCAGTCTCATCGCAATTCCTCTTTTTATGATGGCAGGCGAACTAATGAATTCAGGCGGGATCACAACCAGACTGATTCGTTTTGCTCAATCCATTGTCGGACATTTTAAAGGAGGACTAGCATATGTCAATGTTACTGCAAATACATTTCTTGCTTCAATTTTAGGATCGTCATTAGCTCAAACAGCCATGATGTGTCGTGTTATGGTTCCAGCTATGGAAAAAGAGGGATATAAACGTGAATTTAGTGCTGCCACTACTGCTTCATCGGCAATGCTGGGAGCCATACTTCCGCCTAGTATGATTTTTATCATATATAGTGTCGGTGCAGGTGTTTCAATAGGTTCAATGTTTTTAGCTGGCATTATCCCTGGAATATTACTGGCAATATCGTTCATGTTACTAATCGTATATTTTGGCTATCGTCTAAACCTACCAAAATCAGAAAAAAAACCGTTAAAGATAGTTGTTAGCTCTTTTTTACAAGTTGTACCTGCATTATCCGTACCTACTGTCATTATTTTAGGAATATTAAGTGGGGTATTTACTGCGACTGAATCGGCTGCTATCGCATGTGTGATCGCAATAATTGCTGGATTGTTTATTTATAAAGAACTCAAAATATCTGACTTTCCTAAAATTTTAATAAATACAACGTTAACTACAGCGACAGTGACATTGCTTATTTCAATGGCTAAGTTATTCGGGCTCGTTATCACCTTTGAGCGTATTCCTCAACTTCTTGCTGAATGGATGACAACGTTAACTGATAATCCACTTGTTTTTCTGCTATTAGTTAATTTATTTGTATTAATTGTTGGAATGTTTATAGATGGAATTGCTGCGCTTATTATTATTACACCGATCATTGTTCCAATAGCACTATTATTTGGGATTGATCCGATTCATTTTGGAATTATTCTTTGCTTGAATATTGTGATTGGAAGTCTAATTCCTCCAGTTGGGGCTGGATTATTTATAGCTTCATCTGTAGCAAATGTTAAAATTGAAATTTTAGTCAAAGCTGTTCTGCCATTTTTAGCAGTTGCATTATTTGTGTTACTTATTGTTACATATTGGCCTGACCTTGTATTATGGTTACCGCAAATGTTTACTGCAAGTACGTAATTTACATGTAACTACTATTAGATGTTGATAAGAGTAAGTAACGACTCTAGCTCTCAAACTGGTGGAAGACTCCCTTATGACTATTATACGACAAGAAAGCCTATTTAACCTGTAAGATTTATATGATTTAGAACCTGCCCATCGTTTTGAAGGGGTATACTCGACCATTGATATCTATACGATTTTACGGTTGTTTCAAAAAAGCCCTTTATGGTGCGCCTGTTCTGCTAAACTATGCCGCTATGATTTACTCACTGGCGGCTAGAATTCTCGAATGAATTTCAATAAAGATCTGATAGAATGTTTGTGTTCCGTTTAGATTATGGATTCCTTCTTTCTGATGCGATTTCAGCTGAAGTATCTATTCAAGAATGCATAAAAATAAGTGAATCAGATATTCTTGAGCGTTTTCAAGAAACGCAAATTTCTCAAGCCATTTTAGAAGGGTTTCCGAAAAAATGCGTTCGTAAATCAAAGAAAGAACAAGAAAAGTGGCTTCAAGAACAAGCTGAACGTGAAGCAGCTCTGCCGATTTTTGAAAAAACGATTGAAGCCCTCTTGATAACCCTTTAAAGGAGTTACGAGCCACTTGCACCTAAATAGGAGATTAAGAAAAACAGTCAAGGAAAGAATGCTTTTTGGTTTGGCTACAAAGGACATGTAGCCGTTGGACACAAAAGCCAGTACATTCTTCAATCTCTTTTTTCGTTTGGGGATCTCAATGATGGAAAAACGGCAATTCCTTTATTAAAGGGCATTCAAGAGCGCCTTTCAATGCATATGCAGACAGGGTAATTCATTTTTAGAAACAGAAAAACGAAATATTCGGTTCTTTTATGATTCGCTAGCTAGGCTTTATGAAATTGATTCAAATACAAAGTAATAAACTAAACGTGGCAAGGAGCAAAAAATGGGGTTTCTATTTTCATTTTTATGTGCGTTGTTTTTCGCGATTAGTAATATTTGCTTAAAAAAAGGCATGCGACTATCAGAGAAGGATAACGGCATTTTTTTAACAATGAGTACAAACATTATCATTTTAACGATCGCTTTTTTGCTCTACCGAATTTTAGCTGAAAACCCTTCTCCACCAACCGTAATGGGTGTGATGTTTTTTGCTGTTGCTGGTTTTCTTACAACCTATTTCGGAAGAACAATGCTATTTTCAGGAATACGCAGAATCGGACCTTCTCCTGCTGTTGCAATCAAGAATTCTCAGCCAATATTCACCTTGATTTTTGCCATTTTTATTTTACAAGAAAGGCTGGGCCTGTATCCATGGATTGGCATTTCAATGATCTTTTTAGGGCTATTTATCCAAGGGTATCAACAGTTCACAATTCCTAAAAAGGATCTAAATAAAATTGGTTTTATTTTTTCACTTCTAGCTGCCTGTGGTTTTGGCGTTGGTCAAGGTGTTCGTAAACAAGCGATCACATCCTTTAATGACCCTTTTGCTGGGGCTTTAATCGGAGCGTGTGTCGCTATCCTTATTTTTGTATGTATTGAAGCTCGTAAAAAAACGTTAACAGAAACAGTGAAACGAAACGTTTATTCATTTAATAAATATTACTTAATTGCGGGAATTGGAACAAGCTTCGCTGTCTTGAGTTTCTTTGTCGCACTTTGGTACACAAAAGTCGCTTATATTTCGGCGATTGTAGCAATTGAGCCTATTATCACGATAATATTAAGTTCAATTTTTTTAAAGGCAGAAGAGCAGTTCTCTCGTCCGTTAATTGTGTCTGCGGTTTTAATTTTCTTAGGAGCAGGTACCATTGCATTAACTGGATAATGCAAAGAAAATGGAAGGTTAATTGTGTTTCTTTATTAATAGAATAAATAGGTAGGATAGAAACAACCAATTGGAAAACGCTATCTTTCTATGTGACAATTTTCTTATTAAAGAATCTATTTATCAAGCGTATTTGTTTTATTCAGTTATTAACAATATATTGGAGGCAAAAAGATGAGTGGAACAACATTATCAGCAGTTGCAACAGGTGTGAAGCAAACAGAAATAAAGGAAATTGGACTTCCTGAAATTTCCGAAGATTCAGCGCTTTTAAAAGTGGAAATTGTTGGAGTGTGTGGGACAGATGTTGCGTATTATAAGAAAATAAGTACCCCGATGATTTTGGGGCATCATGTTGTCGGTTTCATCGAAAAAATAGGTCCAGTTGCCGCTGAACGCTGGGGTGTAAAAGAAGGGGATCGTGTAGTGATGGAGGAATATATTCCTTGTGGACAATGCGAACTATGTCGTACAGGGTATTTTCGTTTGTGTTCGCAAACAGATCCAAGACGAAACGGGATCCGTTACGGTGTGACCCCTACATCGGTTGAACCAGCCTTGTATGGTGGGTTTAGTCAACATATGTATTTGCATCCAAATGCTGTTCTGCATCCACTTCCTGATCATGTTCCAGCCGTTGAAGCGGCCTTAACCTTACCAATATCGAATGGCTTTGAATGGATGAGCTTAATTGGAAAAGCGGGTCCTGGGTCTGTTGTTGTCATTCAAGGGCCTGGTCAACAGGGGCTAGTCTGTGCATTAGCAGCAAAAGCATCAGGGGCTGAAACCGTCATCGTTACAGGAAGAAAGACGAGTATCAAACGGTTGGAATTGGCTCGGAAATTAGGAGCCGATTACACGGTAAATGTTTCAACTGAAGATTTGGTTGAACGAGTTAGTGAAATAACGGGTGGAAAAATGGCTGATCTTGTAATCGATGTAACAAGTGGAGGGACAGAGCCTGTCGTTTCATCTCTCCATGTCGCAAAAACGAGAGGAACTGTCTTGCTTGGCGCGTCAAAAGGCCACCTTTTTCAAGATTTCGATCTAGATGTTATTTACAATAAAAATCTGACGATAAAAGGTGTTCGTGGCCATAGTTATAAATCGGTACAGATGGCAGTAGAGTTTATTTCTTCTGGTAAATTTCCACTTGGCATAATGAATTCACATAACTACAAATTAAGTGAAACAGACATGGCTTTAAAAACTGCTGGTGGAGAAGGAGAGCCTTTTCCGCTATTGGTTACGGTTTCTCCGTGGTTATGAAACTTTTATTTAAAATAAAAATAACATGAGAATCTGACTTTCTCCAAAACCAAAGGGTGTGTCTCACAAGTCGAATTTTCGACGATTGGACCACCCTTTTTCTGAATAAAAATGTTGTATATTACTTTTTTGGTATAACCCCTTTGCTTAATTAAGAATCTTTCTTTAATGTCCCTTTGTTATAATGATGTCCTCCTGTTTTTCAAGAAGCCTACATAGCTTTAAAGAATCCTTTTTGAATGTTACTAAAAAATAATCATATTTGTTCCAACATATTGAACATCCTCTTTGAAGTTCAATACAAAGCCTATAAAATCAGAATTAATAAATAAAACAGAAAATTGAGAAATGAAAGAAGGTGAAGCAGAAATCTTGGCTTGGAAACTAGAAAGTATGGGTTACCATTATACTGTTCTAATTCAAAGCTTTGGTAGGTCTGTACAAACATCGATTTTTAAGGTGCGAAAGTTGAGTAAATAAAAAAAGAATTTTGGTCTAAAACGTTTAAAATGGAATCTGCGATTTCGAAATGAGAATGGAGATTTAAATGAATCATCCTACTAAAGTAAACTTGCAGATCTTATGGATAGTCGGTATTTCTCATCTTATTATTGATACCACAACTGCTGTTGTGCCAGCTCTTTTACCAATCTTACAATACAATCATGGGCTCACTTATTTTCAATTAAGTTTAGTGGTGTTTGTCGTCACTGTTACTGGTTCTCTGATGCAGCCTTTAATTGGTTTAATAGCAGATAAAAAACCAATTCCCTTATTATTACCCATCAGTAGTGTGATAACTGGAGTGGGACTAATTGGTTTATCACAAGCTTCTTCGTTTTATCTCATCTTATTCATGGTCGGTTTAATTGGAATAGGTGCAGCTATTTTTCATCCAGAAGGATCAAGAGTTGCTTATTTATCAGCGGGGAATCGAAAAGGGTTAGCTCAATCTATTTTTCAAGTTGGAGGCAATGTCGGGCAGTCTCTAGGTCCTTTAATGGTAATATTACTCTTTATTCCATTCGGTCAAAAAGGTGCGCTTTGGTTTGTTCTCTTTTCTATTTTAATGATGTTAGGTTTGATACGGGTTGCCTGCTGGTGCAATCAATTAAATGTAAGCTTATCTAAAAAGAATCTACATTCACAAAATGTAGCAAAGCAATATAAAGCTCTTGGATTGCTTGTTATTTTTGTTATCATGCGTTCCTGGATTCATTTTGGTGTAGTTAGTTTTTTGCCACTGTATTTAATAAATGATCGAGGTACTAGTCTTGCAGTCGCTGAAATATATGCTTTTGTTTTTCTGTTCGCGGGTGCATTGGGGACTTTTCTAGGGGGTTATCTTTCCGACACAATAAGTAAAAAAATAATTTTGACTTACTCAATGTTAGTTGCAATTCCTTTTACATTATTAATTCCTTTTTTTGAAGGATTAATCGCATATGTAAATATTTTTTTACTGGGATTGCTGGTATTTAGTAGTTTCGCCGTCACTGTTGTTTATGCTCATCAATTAGTTCCAGGTAAAATTGGACTTACTTCAGGACTAATGTTAGGATTTGGAATTGGAGCTGGAGGAATTGGCGCCTTACTACTCGGAATAATTGCGGATTTTGTTGGAATTGTTATAGTTATTCAATTGCTAGTTATATTTCCTCTGGTTGGGTTCTTTCTATCCCTATGGTTACCATCAGATAATAAACAAAAAGTAGAAATGCAAGTAAGTAGATGAATTTGTTATTTGTCTAAACTGGTGGAAAGGAAAATGGACAAAAAAGAAAACGCTTTCACTATTTTGTAAAAGGGGGATTTTAAAATGAGCTTAAGTCGTTCACTTCTTATCACTGTATTGTTCATAAGTTTATCAATATTATTGGGTGCCTGTGGTCAGGAAGAAGCAGCTAATGAGGAAGCAATAAGTAATGGTAATTCAACAAGCGGAACGATAAATCTTACCTTTATGGCTGCTCAGCAATCTGGTGCTTGGTATCCATTAGCTGTAGGTATCACAGAGATGATGAAAAAAAATATCGATAATTTGGGGAACATTAGTATCCAACCAGGAGGTGGGGTATCAAATGTGATTGCGTTAAATAATGGTACTGGAGAAATTGGATTTTCTCAGGCTGGACCAGCTGCAGATGGATTTTTAGGAAACCCGCCTTTTCAGGAGAAAATGGAAAACGTCAAATATTTATTATCATTATTTCCTCATCAAACACATATCGTTGTCCCTAAGAATTCAGGGATAGCTACGATTGAAGATATAAAAGGAAAGAGAATAAATGTAGGTACACAAGGCTTATTAAGTGAAGATATTGCTAGTAGAATTCTTGAGATACATGGTATGACTTATGGAGATATGCAAAGTGTCCAAAACCTATCTTTTTCAGATTCTGTTGAACAAATGAAAGACGGACGTTTAGATGTCCTATTTTGGACGGTACCAGCACCATTTGCGGTACTAAACGATTTAAGTCAAAGTATGGAGATTGATTTTCTTGAATTGCCGAAGGATACGATTGATGAACTGCTTTCACAAAACGCAGGTTTTTTTAAAACGTCTTTGGATGCAGGAACATATAACGGAGTGGATTATGATGTTGCAACGATACAATCACCTATTGTTGTTATTGCAAGTAACGAGACATCTGAGGATTTGATCTATCAGACAACAAAAACCATATATGAAGGTATAGAGGAGTTGGCACAAATCAACCCGGTAATTGGTACGCTTGATCCAAAGGTTGATTTACCAATAGATATAGGTGTTCCTCTTCATCCAGGTGCTGAAAAATTCTTTAGAGAGCAAGGGTTACTTCAATAAACAATCTTTTAATTAGATTCTTTATCTATTTCAGGGAGGGTATTATGGACCAATGCAAAAAAATAATACAATGGTTTACGATCATTGTTATTTTTACAATGGGTATCTTTCATTTATATACAGGTTTCTTTGGAACATTCGAAACATTTTATCAACGATTTACCCATCTAGCGTTGGCTTTACTCATTATCTTTTTATTGAATCCCTACAAAACAAGTCACCGCACATTAACTATTTTTTTAAATAGTTGCATTGTAATTGCCTTATTTATATCTTTAGGTTTTTTGTTTTTTAATTATGATTACGTTATGACAGGTAGATTTCCGTTTGTTACTCCTCTGACGACAGGAGAAATGATATTAGGAATTGTTTTCATTGCATTGGTATTAGAAGCAACTAGGAAATTAACGGGACCCATACTGCCGCTTGTGGCTATTATATTCGTAATATATGCTTTTACTGGGCCCTTCTTACCCAGTATATTAGGACATGGCGGATATACATTAAGTAGCATTATTGATATGAATTACATGAGCACTGAAGGTATATTTAGTATTCCATTAGGAGCGAGCGCAAATTACATTGCAATGTTTATTATTTTCGGAGCATTCTTAGCACGATCAGGTGTTGGATCATTATTAATGGATATAGCAATGGGGTTAGCTGGGCGGTTTAGTGGAGGACCTGCGAAAGTTGCGGTCGTGGCCAGTGTCTTTACTGGTGTCATGAGTGGGAGTGCTGTTTCCAATGTGTTAACTTCTGGGACATTTACCATTCCTTTGATGAAGAAAATCGGCTATAAGCCTCATTTTGCAGCGGGTGTTGAAGCTTCTGCATCGACTGGAAGTCAAATCATGCCTCCGGTAATGGGAATTATTGCTTTTATGATGGCTCAATACACAGGTATTCCTTATATTCAGATTGCAGGATATGCTTTACTACCTGCCATTTTATATTTTTGGGGCGTAGGTGTCATGGTACATTATGAAGCAGTTAAGTTAAAACTCAAAGGATTGCCCAAAGAAGAGCTCCCAGATTGGAAGTCTGGTTTAAAAAAGAAGTGGCATCTGCTTGCACCAATTTTTATTATGCTCACATTGCTAATACAAGGATTTAGTCCATCCTATGCTGTTAGTTATTCAATACTAAGCATCGTGATCATTGCTTCATTACGCAAAGAAACTAGAATGGGGATTAAAGAAATTAGCGGAGCAATACAAGATGGTGTCAAAGGCATGTTAATGATCGCCGTGGCAACAGCCACAGCAGGTATGATTAGTGGCGTTTTTGGACTCACAGGCTTAGGAATTCGTTTTAGTACCTCGCTAAGTGATCTCTCCGGTGGATATATTATTTTGGCTCTAGTGTTAACAGCCTTTGTGTCGATTATCCTGGGATTAGGGCTTCCACCATCTGCATCATACATTATTCAAATCGCGGTTACCATTCCTGCTTTGGTGCAAGTATTAGAGGCTTATGAAGTTGACGTAGTATCTGCAAACGCCCTGTTATTAGCCCATATGTTTGTAATGTACTTTGCTGCTATAGCAGTCATTACTCCTCCAGATGCCATTGCATCCTTTGCGGCAGCAGGAATTGCCAAATCTCCACCAATGCTTACGGCGTTCACAGCTTCTAAATTAGCTTTTGTCGCATACTTTATTCCGTTTTTGTTTGTGTTGAATCCGGCTTATTTAATGATAGGTACCTTATTTGAAATTTCATTAGCAATTGTTGGTGGGGTGCTTGGTGTGTTGGCGCTGGGCATTGGATTTCAAGGGTATTTAAGTGAAAAGATAGGTTGGTTGAGTAGATTTTATGTACTAAGTGCAGCTCTGTTAATTTTTATTCCTTTACCCATTACAAATATTATAGGGATTGTGTTAATCCTTCTATTTTTATTCACTTCGTTAATATATAAAAACGGGAGGATTCAAAATCCAATTAATACAGAGGCTTAATCATCTCTAAGATCAATATGAAAAAATTAATAATTTTACTGATCCAGATTATGTTCAAGAGTAAGTATGGAGCTATATACGGGAACAAGATGCCAAGGATAGACTGAGCGACCAAAGGAAAGTCCACATGAGTACATCTCCTTTCGTTTTTTAGAAGTTGGTTTGACGGCCATCTTCTCTTATAACGATTGGAGATTTTTTCTGTCACTTTACCACCCCAGAAGTTTTGTTTTCACACGTGCAAAGCACATGGTTAAACTCATATAATGAAAAGAGTCCTTCCATTACGTTGAATAGGAAGGACTCGCTCTATTTGTTGTTATTCATCTCTTACAAATAGAAATTGGAAGCGCTTTAAATCGGGGTTACTAAAAGCGTTGGGATGGATAAAGTATCAAATACGACCGTTCTCTTTTTAAATTTTGGTTGACTATCTTCGAAAACAACTTCGTCAAAGTATCTTCCTGTATTAAAAATTTTTGTTTCTCCATCTAATTTTGTTTGGAATACTGCATAGTTAGACCGGACGGTAAAGACGCCGTTTTCTTCTCCTACAATTCGAATATTACTTATAAGATGCCGATAAAAATGGGGTTCATAAATATTAGCATGGCGATGAGCAGTAATCCGATCCTTTAGCATTCCTTTACTATCACAATAAATGACAGCTTGTGGGAAGTTTCGGTCATAATTTTCTCTTGAAATGATTTGGTATAAAGCATCATCCGTAAAAAATTCCGGCCACTTTTCTAACTCATCATCATCAATCGCCTCAACATATTGATGATTCAACTCTTCGATGAGTTCTTTGGCTTCGAGTAAGCTTAACACAGATTTGTTCATTACTTATCACCTCTCCTAATATCTTTTTACAGTTCCATCAGTTCGCGATAGTGCTTCCAAAAGCCACGAATTGATGTTTCTGTTACACGGTATTCCACACTTTTTACGTCGTTTCCACCCATTTCCATAATGGAGAATTTGTCTTTGTCCCGAACGATTCCCTTTTGGACAAGCTCTCCGACACCACCGTCCTCTAGTGAGACAAAGCCTGCAGGCCCTACTAGATTTGATTGTTTCAATCTCATTTTTGTCATTTCATCATCATCATCTTCAAATCCGATATACGTCCACACTAACTCACTTTTACCCGTGCCTTTAGGAAGTAACTGGCGGACAGCTAAGGCATTTCCAATTTGCTGAAGCACCATCCCAGGAAAGATAGATTGTATTGCTAGCGTAATTCCATCATCAAACTCAGGTCTTCCATCAAGTAAGGACGGATCGTCTAATGTATATTTAGATTTGTAGGAGCGTACTTTTTCTTTCTGATAGGAATTTTCCTTTTCTGTCGCAGCGCCGTACGTATAACTTGTGTGGTGTCTGCCTGTTTCATCAAGGTCAATACCTCCCTTTTGTGACAGCCTGTTCAGACCGAAAGTTGTAAAAAACGTATGAAGCAAACTTGCGTGATAGGAGTCTTTTACATTTTCGAAATAAAGCTTCCAATTGTTTTCCATCATTTGACGATTATATCCTAGCACTCGAATCGGTTTATTAAATACCCGATCGAGATAATACCTCATTTTTTCTCCTAAATACTCTTCAATGGGTTCCATGCTTTCAGCGAAAGTTCCAAAAATAATTCCTTTGTATGTTGTTATGCGAAGCTTTTGCAGAGAATGCTTGGATTGGTCAAAACTATCAGGCATTCCACCTTTGCCGTTCACTCCTTTTTTAAAGGGGACTCCAATTAAATCTCCTTTTGCATCATAAGCCCATGCATGATAAACACAGGTAAAGGTTTTTTGGTTACCGCAAGTATCCATACATACGTTAGCTCCGCGATGGGCACAACGGTTTACAAAGGAGTTGATTGAACCATCGGAATCTCTCGTTACGACGACAGGGGTATCTCCGACAAACGTTGCTTTGTAATCGCCTGCTTTTGGGATTTCAGCCTCTAAACCGAGATAGTTCCAAGTCGAACCACGGTAAATTTTTTCTTGTTCTCTCTCATAAATGGCTTTATCCATATACACATCATAGGGAACACGCGTAACGTCTTCTTTTGGCCAAATTAAATTTTCGGAATTGTGTAAAACATCATTTGTCATAGCAACTTACTCCTTTCAAAATTTAAATTAGTTTGTTCTTGCCTTTATTCTATCGGGGATTGGGAGGTGTTCCTAGGCGTTGTTCAGTATACTCGAACATATAAAAAGAATTTTTTGAATTTTTAAGAAATCATACCTAAGCTTTCAGAAATGAGACGGCTGTATATTTCCATTTCTCCTTTTACTCTTTCAACTTGGCCTGAGGACATTAATTCAGTAGGTCTTGTCACACTTAAAGCAACAACGACCCGATCGAACTCATCATAAACAGGAACCGATACAGAACTGACGCCTGTTCGAAATTCTCCGTGGGATAGAGCATAACCTTTCCTGCGTATTTTAATGAGTTCGTTCCATAAATCTTCTTTGGACGTTATCGTGCGCTCCGTAAAAGCATTTAAGTCTTTTTGTAAATAATGTGCAATTTCTTGTTCGTCCTGATAAGCTAATAATACTTTTCCAGCGGCTGTACAATGGGAAGGGAGGCGCTTTCCCATTGTATTGATGACTTTAGAATCTCGATCTTCTGGTAAACGAATCAAATAAACGATCTCACCTTTATCATAGGTAACCATTTGAATGACACCACGAACCTTATCGAGCATTTGTTTTAACAAAGGTAATGCTACTTGCGCCACTTCTATTTCATGATAGACGACCGAGCCTATTTCAAAGGCTCCTAAAGATAAATGATATTTCCTCGTTTCTTCGTTTCTTTGTACCAAATTTTCTTCACACAATATTTGAATTAATCGACTTACGGTGCTTTTCGCTAATCCAAATCGCTTGCTTAATTCACTAATTCCTAATTCCGGCTCTTCTTGTGTGAAAGCTTTTAAAATTCGAATTGCCTTATGAACGGAAGATAACTGATTTGTTTTCATGATGTGATGACCTCCTTAATGAGAGAATACAGTTTTTTATATAGATAGTTATTTTAATGTTCGATATATTCGAACAAATACCTTTCTTTTCTTTGGATGAAACGTTAAGATTTAACTCAAATTTGTGATAAAAGAGTTAGAGGAGGAAGAGAATGAATGAATCTAAAGAAAAACCGATTATTGCAATAACAATTGGTGATCCGGCAGGTATTGGCCCCGAAATTGTTCTTAAGGCAATGAAAACGGAGAAAGTTTTTGACCAGTGTAAACCAGTCATTATAGGCAATGTAGAAGTTTTAAAATTTTATAACGAACTGTTAGATGTCGGTTTGCACTTTCATCTGATTAACGATATTCAGAACGCAAAATTTATCAAAGGGACTGTGGATGTTTTCAATATGGAGCATGTGTCTATTCCTGAAATAAAACCGGGGGAAAGCAACCCTATGAACGGCATAGCGATGCTTAAATATACCGAATCTGCAGTTCAGCTCGCATTAAAAAAAGAAGTACATGCAGTGATCGGTGGCCCTCATACGAAGAAATCAGTAGAACTAGCAGGAGTTCCATTTGATGGATATCCAGGGTTTGTATCAAAATTAGCAAACACGCCTCAAAATGAACATTTCCTCATGCTTGTTTCAGATAACTTAAGGATTGTGAATGTAACGCTACATGTTTCTTTACGTAAAGCTTTAACGATGATTAACAAACAATTGATTTATCATGCGATTCGGGCAACCTATCAGACTTTAAAAAATCTAGGAATACATTCTCCCAAAATCGCTGTTTCTGGATTAAACCCCCATGCTGGTGAAGGGGGGCTATTTGGAACGGAAGAAATAGAAGAGATAGTTCCTGCGATACGTAAAGCGAGAGAAGAAGAGATAAACGTGGATGGACCTTTTAGCCCTGACACGATGTTATTAGAATATGACAAAAATAAATATGATGCGTATATTGCCATGTACCATGACCAAGCGCATATTCCAATCAAGGCACTATCGTTTGGAAAAATATCGGCTATGACTATCGGTACCCCAATCATTTTTTGCACAGTCGGTCATGGGAGTGCTCCAGATATTGCTGGAAAGGGCGAAGCAAGCCCTGAAAGCTTATTAAAAACAATCGAACGTTTGATGTAACGATTAGATCAAACACTCTAGAGATTGTTCGAACTCACTCCTAAATGTAGTTTGATTTTTGCAATATATAAAATCGTAGCACCTAAGGGAGGGGAAATAGATGATGTTTGTTTGTAAAAACCATGTTAAGGAAGGGTTGAAAATTTTTGATACTCCTCATATAAAGGAAGTTAAAAAACAAACATTATTAAAACGTTGTAGTTTCTGTAATAATCATTCCGAGTATAAAATATACTTTACAACTCCTGTTTTGAAAAAGTATTTAAAAGATTACATTTAGGGATAAGTATAAAGAATTTTTAAAACCTTTCAGCCAGAAATGATTAGTTCGCTTTAAGAAGGACATGGTTTTATAAACTCACTAAGATTTCTTTTTAATAGAAGTGCGTACCCATCCGTATGGATAGCTGGTCGCACTTCTATTTTTTGTATGATTTAGACTGTTAACAGGAAGTTATTTAGCTCATTTTTCTTTTAATAAATTTTTTTCAGATTATAGTGAATAAACAGTTTTACTCTTAAACAAGACTAACTTTTTAGGAAATAAGGTATTGCAATAGTATTGAAATAACGGATGTTGTTGCGATGATGCTTAAAGCAAAAAAGATGTTCCTTTTGACGACATTCATTGGCGTATCATTGATTGTTACAGCGACAACATTTGCATTCACAGTAAAAGGGCTAGAAGCGGAACCGGTTAAAGCAGCACCTAATATTGCAATCGCAAACCATTCAGGCATAATTCCAATCACTTCTATATTAATGGTCTGTGTAACAAGTACAACGACCAGTTGAGGAATAATTCCAATCCACGTTAGTGCAAAAACAATAAGTCCAATAACAAGCAATACGAAGGGTCCGATGATCTCTTTAAGAAAAAGGATGGAGTCATTAATTTGCCCACTTAATTGTGTTTGTTCAATCACATTAATCATTAAACCAATTGTTACAAATAAAGCAACCTGAGCAGAGGTTTTTGGTACTTGTTGCTTTAGGTGACTTTTGAATAAAATCGTAAAGGTTTTCGGTTTTTTTAATAAATAAGACCAGCATAGTGAAAATGGAATAACGGTTAGAACAACGGCATCAATCATGGAATAGTCAAACCAATTATTTAAAGCCAATACGATCATACAAAAAGCAAAGATGCTACATAGAAGTACGATTAAGGCAAATTTATGCTTACTTGTAGAGCTTAATTCATTATTTTCATGAACAAAAAAATTGCTTTTGTTAACGTTTTCAAATTTTTTATAACTAATCATCATATCACTAATTAATAAAATTAAGGCAATTGTGAATGTAATCGAAAGGACAATTATTGGATTGGAGTGTGTTCCTGCAATAACAATCGTTGGTGCTACCGCAACTGGCGTCCAAAATAATGTCATAATATAAGGGCGAACAAAAGTAAGTGTCTGAAATTTCTTTTGAAAATCTTCAGAAGCGTTTTTTATAAAGTTAACCAGTGTTGATTGACTTAAAGGAATAGCTGCTACTCCCATAATCGACGAAAGGAAAAAAGTTACAGTCGAGTACATGGCATAGAGCCCTTTCATCGACGTGATTCTCGGTTTAAAAAAATAATAAATCTTTTGTGGGTAAGCTCCAAGACGAACCGGGATTGAAATCAGAGGTGCATAGGCGATCAAAACAAGAACATTTGTCAAACTTGAAAAATAATAAACGGCATCCCATGTAAAGAGATCATAGTCGACCATAAGCATTAGAGAGAAAGAGAGAGCAGCTAAAATAATAATCTTGTAAAAGATAGGTGTTCCAGGTATCGATAGAAGGAGAGCAAAAAAACATAATAGACTTAAAATCAGTTCTACACCAGGTATAGGTAAAATCAGTTGTAATAGGTAAAGGATAAATAAAAGATTAAAGACAACCACGCGTATTGTGGTAATTTGAATGTTCTTTTTCATCGTCAATCCTTTTCCTTTTTCTTTCTCTTAATAAAAAAGCAGCCAGTATCTTGATACATGGCTACCACACTTGCGCAACTTCGGCTTGTTCGGCCGCTTCCCACGCTGGTAATACAACAAACCCATCCTTTTCAGCTACTTCCCAATACTCATCTTCCTTCCTTAAGCCGATCACAACACGTATACCATGCTTTCTTAGCAATTTTGCACGTTGCTGTCCACCATTTTCTCTATAACCAAGAATTGCTACTGTTCTATCTTTGTATAAAGAAATGATTAGTTCTTCATATTTAAATGTATCCATCTCGCATGCTCCTTTGACGTTAAATTTCAAATCGTACTTTAATTATAATATTCAGATAATACGCATACAAATTAATAATTTATATTGGACCTATTTAAAAAAACTATAAATACGTTTAATAGGATAGTTCAAAAGGATAGCATGATGATTTTCTTACTCTTTTAAATGATCAAGGGTTTAAGAAACCTTGCAGTAAACGGACTTTCAGCAAAGATGTTATTTAATTAATTTATATGTCATATATAAACATTCAATTTGAAGGGACATATTGTAAGCGTTATTATAAAAACTATAAAGAATATTTGAAAAATTGTTCAGGAGGTAATTGAAATGCTATCAAGAGAAGATAATATTCGATTAACAAAGACTGGCCCTGGAACGGATATGGGTCAATTTATGAGGAAATTTTGGATTCCAGCTTTGCTATCAGAAGAGCTCCCTGAGCCAGATTGCCCACCAGTGAAAGTGAAGTTATTAGGAGAAGAACTTGTTGCCTTTCGCGATACAGATGGAAATATCGGTTTAATTGATGAATTTTGCCCACATCGAAGAGTATCCCTTTTCTTTGGTCGAAATGAACAATGTGGATTAAGATGCCCTTACCATGGGTGGAAATTTGATACAGAAGGAAACTGTGTCGATATGCCATCAGAGCCGCCAGAAAGTGAATTTAAACACAAAGTGAAAATCAAATCGTATCCTTGTGAGGAAAAAGGTGGCGTAATTTGGACGTACATGGGACCAGAAGAAGAAAAGCCAGAGCTGCCGTTACAAGAATGGATGCTTGTACCTGACTCCCATCGCTTCCTTTCGAAAAAAATACAAGAATGTAATTATTTCCAAGCGTTAGAAGGTGGAATTGACTCAAGCCATGTTTCCATCTTGCACTCAGGCTCTGTCGGTGGTTTAGGGGTCTCGAAAAACAGTAGTAGTCCAGAATTGCTTGCTAAAGATACGGCTCCAAAATTTGAAGTAGTGGATACGGAATACGGAATGTTAATAGGTGCTAGAAGAAATGCAGACGATAAAAATTATTATTGGAGAATTACACAATTCTTAATGCCATGGTATACAATGATTCCTCCATTTGGTGGAGCACCTAGAGGCGGACATGCGTGGGTACCAATTGATGATGAAAGCTGTATGGTGTGGAGCTGGAGCTGGACACCTACTCGTCCACTTACACAAGAAGAAATTGACCAAATGGCAAGAGGTGAAGGGATTCATGCTGAATTAATTCCAGGAACCTTCCGTCCAGTTGCCAATAAAGATAATATGTATTTAATTGATCGTGATATGCAAAAAAGAGGTGAATCCTTTGTTGGTATTAAAGGTGTTGGAATGGAGGACCAAGCAGTGCAGGAAAGTGCAGGCGTCATTACCGACCGTTCATTAGAACGATTAGGTACAAGTGATACAGCGATTATTAAAGCAAGACGAAGATTATTAAATGCAATGAAGCAGTTTAAGGAAGGAGGCCCAATCGAAGCATTGAGCGCTGAAAGTAGTCAAATTAGAGCAGCGTCCGTTTTATTAGAAAAAGGGTTACCATTTCAAGAAGGTGCGAAAGAGCAGCTGTCGTTAAAAGATGAAGACATTGAAGCGGAAGTCGTCTAAGGAAATCGTTCAATAAAAGCTAAGCTATGTAGGAAAAAGTGCATGTGAAGCATCCAGGATTCGGATGCCATCCATGCACTTTTTTATGTTTTAATTAAATGGCGGAAAGCTCATATCTTGTGATATGGGTAAAATAAATTGAGGAGAGAACAATAAGCTTGTTTTAAAAAAAATGATTTTTCTTTTTACTTTACATTTCATCAGTTTAGTACTAAACTTATTTTAGAAGATATTAGGAAATGAGGTGATGACCACTTGGAAGTAAATAAAATGAATGCTTCCCACAAAGAGAGGCTTGGACTTTTACTTTGGTTTCGCTTGGCACGGTTTTATAATCGCAGCAACAGACTTTCAAATCATCATTTAAAAAAGTGGAACATTACGATCTCTCAATTCGATCTTCTTGTTCAAATTGGAGCACATCAGCCGATTTCTCAGCAAGAGCTTGCAGAGAAATTACTTGTAACGAAGGGAAACATGACGCAGGCTGTTGTAAAGCTTGAAAAGCAAGGCTTGATTCAGCGCAAACAAGTGTGGCGTACAAAGTTAATTTCTTTAACAGCGACGGGAGAACAGCTTTACAAAGAGGTGGTTCCAATCCAACAACAATTTCAAGCAGCCCAATTTGATGTCCTGACAAAGGAAGAACAAAAACAACTGCTTACCTTGCTTAAAAAGTTGCAAAAACAAGAACAATAATTTTTTTTGAATCAACAGTTTAGTATTAAACCGAATTTATTTAAAAGGAGAGAGAAACGATGGAATTAAAACCGCTAAAAGGACAGCACCATGTCTCTGCGATTACAGCAAACGCGAAAGGAAATTATGAATTTTATACGAAATTATTAGGTCTTCGACTTGTGAAAAAAACTGTGAATCAAGATGATACGTCTGTTTACCATCTATTTTATGCAGATGAAAGAGGAAATCCAGGAACAGATTTAACCTTTTTTGAAATTCCATATGCGGGACAAACTCACTATGGTACAAATAGCATTTCAGCCACTTCCTTACGTGTGCCAACGGATGCGTCCCTTGCATACTGGAAAAAGCGTTTTGAGGAAAACGGCATTGAACATGACGAGATTTCTCAAGATAGTGGTCGGGCAGCCCTTTCTTTCCGCGATTTCGAAGGGCAACGTCTTGTTCTTGTTTCAGATGAAAATAACAAAGGTGTGTCAGGAGGTGTCCCTTGGAAAAAAAGCCCAATTGCAACTGAGCATGCGATTCGTGGACTCGGTCCAGTGACATTAACGGTCTCTCGTCCAGAATTAACAGCGAAAATTTTAAAAGATGTATTGGGCTTTCGTGAAATAGGCGTGTATCCTTCTCCTGTGAAAGGTCAAAAGGACATTCGTGTATTTGAAACAGGGGAAGGTGGAACAGGTGCAGAAGTTCACCTTGAAGAGCGTACGGATCTTGATCGTGAACGTCCTGGACGAGGAAGTGTGCACCATGTTGCGTTCCGTGTAGAAAGTAAGGAAGAACTAGACAAGTGGGTTCAATTTGTGAGTCAGGTTGGTTTACCAAATTCAGGTTTTGTTGAACGCTATTACTTCCGTTCTCTTTACTTCAGAGAGCCAAATGGAATTTTATTTGAGCTAGCAACTGATGGTCCAGGCTTTGAAGGAGATGAGCCATTTGAAACATTGGGAGAAAGTTTGGCATTACCTCCATACCTAGAGAAACAACGTAGCCACATTGAAGCAACCTTAAAACCATTGGATACAAAAGAAAACTAAATCAACGAAAAGGGGAGGATAACAAATGGAACACGTATTTATTGAAGGTCAAGATAAAAATGCGCCTACTTTATTGCTTCTTCACGGTACAGGTGGTAATGAACGTGATCTCCTACCACTTGCAGATATGATTGCACCTGCTTCTTCTGTTTTAGGAGTAAGAGGGAACGTTGTTGAAAACGGAATGGCTCGTTTCTTTCATCGTCTTGCTGAAGGGGTTTTTGATGAAGAGGATTTAATCTTTCGAACAAAAGAGCTAAATGAATTTTTAGATGAGGCAGCTCAAAATTATCATTTTGATCGCAGGAGCCTTGTTGCAATCGGCTATTCAAACGGTGCCAACATTGCTGCAAGTCTCATCTATCACCATAACAAATCACTAAATGGTGCAGTCCTGTTTCATGCCATGGTTCCACGTCGTGGAGTCGAGATACCTGAGCTTTCGAGTCTTCCAATTTTTATTGGTGCGGGTAAGCGTGATCCTCTCATTCCAGCAGCAGAAACGAAAGAGCTAGTTGCCAACTTAAAAGCTGCTGGTGCGAATGTAACAGAGCATTGGGGCGAAGGTGGTCATGAATTGACAAGAGAAGAAATAGAACTAGCTAGAGAGTGGTTCATCAAGCATTATGGGGCATAATTTCTTAAAAAAGAGGCTGGGACATAACGAACGTGTATGATTGAAATTGCGAACAATGCACAACCTTAGCGAAGTATATTTCCGAAGCGAATGCGATGCAGCAACGATCATGACGTTCGGATTTCTCATCAAATAAAAACTCTTTTGTCCCAACCCCTTCGTAAGCTTTTTTAGAATTTTTATGAGTTGCTCCACAGCTTTGAAAGGTTATCCTTGCTTATCTTTAAAAAAAAATTATAGATTCATATAAGAGAAGTTGGATTTGTTTTTTTCTTTGAATGAGTATCATATAATAAGGAAAAGCCAATTAGGTCAAATGATTAATTTTAAAAAAAGGGGGGGAATCGTATGAAAGAAATTCCTGTAACTTTGATTAAAGCGAATCAAACATTGCTGGTGACACTAACGTTAGCGGCAATTGTTTTTCAAAACGTATGGATTGTTGCGATGACGTTTATTCTTACATCCCTATCTCTTCTTTTTGGACCAAAAGCGAACGTTGCTTTTCGATTAGCAAAATTATTGATCAAAAAGGATTTGTCTAAGGATGAAACAGAAGCTGCAGTGTTGCAACAGTTTAATCAACGTATTGCAACAAGCCTATTAGGGATAGCGCTTATTATTTTAATCACAACTGGGCACTGGATTGCTTGGATATTTGTCGGAATGGTTACTACAGCAGCAACCGTTGCATTATTAGGATTTTGTGTTGGATGCTTTCTTTACTTTCAATTCAAAAAGCTTTCCTACCGTTTAAAAACGAAGTAAGTAGCAAAAAACAAACCCACGTTAATGGTGGGTTTGTTTTTTCTTCGGACTTTTTTTCAGCAGTTTTGAATAGTATAAGAAATAATAGTTTAAAGTCTAACGTTTTACTGTACGGTTTTTGAAAAAAATGATATGTTGATTATATGTGTATATATTAAGGGGGGGCGATGGATCTTGGGAAGGGTTTACTTCGTATTGGGCAAGTTGCTGAGTTAAGTGGTTTATCGACGAGAACGATAGACTATTATACACGAGAAGGATTATTAGCATTTGAGCGTTCTTCTGCAAATTATCGACTCTATCATCACAGTGTCCTTGAAACATTAGAGCGAATTAAATTGTTAAAAAAACAACGAATGTCTCTCGTTGAAATTGCTGCCACGATGCAAAAGTCAAGTAATGACGAAATTGTACCAATACTATGCGAAGTTCAAGAAGAAATTAATTGTTTACAGAAAAAATTAACTTCACTTGAGGAAGCAATGAAAAATATTCCTCAAAATGAAAAACAGCTCGTATATAAGGAGCTTAAGGAAAAACTTTCAAGTGTCAAACAGCTTTTAATATTACTTTGAAATTTTCGGAGGTGAACCCCTCTTTTGAGGGAAGTAATTGGACATAATTTTAACTATTAATCTTTTATTAGTTGCTCTTCTTATTGCATTAACGGCTTTCTTTGTAGGTTCAGAATTTGCAGTTGTAAAAGTACGTATGTCACGGCTTGAACAATTAATCGCAGAAGGCAACAAGAAAGCGGTCATTGCCAAAAAAGTGGCTAATAACTTAGATTATTATCTCTCTGCCTGTCAGCTCGGGATAACTGTAACGGCATTAGGTCTTGGTTGGTTAGGAAAGCCCACTGTTGAAAGACTTTTGTATCCTTTGTTTGATAGTTTTGGAGTTCCGCAATCTTTATCGACGGTCATATCATTTGTAGTGGCATTTTCAATCGTCACATTTCTTCATGTCGTGGTGGGTGAGCTTGCACCGAAGTCATTAGCCATTCAATTTGCAGAACAGATGACACTGTTGCTTGCTCGTCCGCTATATTGGTTTGGGAAGGTCATGTATCCACTCATTTTGACGTTAAATGGATCGGCACGAGTATTACTTCGTTTATTCGGAGTTCAACCTGCTGGTCATGAGCAGGCACATTCTGAAGAAGAATTAAAAATAATTATGACGCAGAGCTTTAATAGTGGTGAAATTAACCAAACAGAATTATCTTACATGGAGAACATCTTCACGTTCGATGAACGAGTTGCGAAAGACATCATGGTTCCTCGTACTCAAATGATAACGTTGGAACAGACGATGAATCATGAGGAAATTATTGCGATTCTAGATGAACATAAGTATACACGTTACCCAGTAACCGAGGCAGGGGACAAAGACCATATCATTGGGTTTGTTAATGTTAAGGAAATGCTTACAAACCACGCAGCAGGTCGTCATAGTCAGTTAGTTGAATGTGTTCACGAGATGCCTGTGTTTCACGAAGGTACCTCGCTTCAAGATGTATTACTTAAAATGCAATCAGATCGAGTTCATATTGCTTTGGTCATTGATGAGTACGGTGGCACAGCCGGTATTATTACGATGGAGGATATTTTGGAAGAAATCGTTGGGGAAATTCGTGATGAATTTGATACTGATGAGATTCCAGATATTCAACAAAAAAGTGAGGACGTCTATCATATCAATGGCCGTGTTTTACTGTCTGATATTGAAAAGCAGTTTGGAATTACGTTTGAAGACAGTGACGATGTTGATACAATAGGTGGATGGTTCCAACTAAAGAAAATCGATGCAATGCCAAACGATTCAATTGAGCAAGGCGAAAATCGTTGGACTGTTCTTGAGATGGATAACTATCAAATATTGACGGTGGCTTTGCAGTTACGAGCCGTACCGTCAGACAATAATGAAGAGATATTATAGTGAGAGTTTTTCTGAAAAACTTCTTTCAGACTCAACCTGTATTGGTTGAAAGATAATAGCAAAGCTTGTAAAGGTAGTAGACTATCTTTACAAGCTTTTTGTTTGTCTAAAAAATAATCCATGCAATTTTATTATCTGAAAATAGAGTTTATTAAAAATGCTCAGGAATCTATTGTAAAGAACTTTTTCTATTTTGTTAGACAACCAAATGATAAGATGATTCACCATCTTTTCAAACTTTTCTTGACCGGAAACCTAACAAACTTTACTATTAATTTATATGTTAACTAATTTATTAAAACGGTTAACATATAAAGTTTGTAATAAATGATGAATGGTAGGTGGTTCATTTGTTTACACATGCTGAATTAGTTGACGCAAGTAAAAAGCATCTTTGGTTACCTTTTACCCAAATGAAAGATTATGATGAAAATCCACTAATTATCGAGAGTGGGGATGGCGTCAAAGTAAAGGATACTGAGGGAAAAGAATATTATGATGGTTTTTCATCTGTCTGGTTAAATGTCCATGGCCATCGAAAGAAAGAATTGGATGAGGCAATCCGTAATCAGCTAGATAAAATTTCTCATTCTACCTTGTTAGGCATGACGAATGTTCCGGCAACTGAACTAGCAGAACGGCTTGTTCACATTACTCCTAAGGGCTTGGATCGAGTGTTTTATTCTGATAGTGGAGCTACAGCAGTAGAAATTGCCATTAAAATGGCGTTTCAATATTGGCGAAATATTGGTGTAGAGGGGAAAGATCGTTTTATTACGATGAAAAACGGATACCATGGAGATACTGTGGGTGCCGTAAGTGTAGGGTCGATTGATCTTTTCCATCAAATTTATCAACCACTTTTGTTTGAGAGCTTCAAAGTTAGTTATCCGTATGTGTATCGCCACCCAAGCGGAGACGCGGAAACTTGCTTAAAAGAGTGCTTGCAGGAATTAAAAGAAACGTTAGAGGCAAATCATGAAGTAACGGCTGCCCTTATTGTAGAACCGATGATGCAAGGGGCAGGTGGTATGATACGCATGCCAGAAGGGTTTTTATCAAGTGTTAAGCGCTTGTGTAAAGAATACAACGTTCTCGTCATTTTTGATGAAGTAGCTACTGGATTTGGAAGAACTGGGAAAATGTTTGCCTGTGAGCATGAACACGTTGTTCCAGACATTTTAACAGCTGGAAAAGGAATTACGGGCGGTTATTTGCCAATTGCTGTTACCTTGACGAGTGAACAAATTTATCAAGCCTTTTATGCTGATTACACAGAAATGAAAACCTTCTTCCACGGGCATTCCTATACAGGTAACCAGCTAGGCTGTGCAGTGGCATTAGCAAATCTTGATTTATTTGATCATGAAGCGTTGGTTGACAAGGTCAGTAAGAAAGCTGAATTTCTACAGAACGAATTAAATGATTTACTTAATTTAAATCATGTGGGTGATATTCGCCAGCTTGGATTTATGGTAGGGATTGAATTAGTAAAGGATAAAAAAACAAAGCAACCTTTTTCAAAAGAGGAGAGATTGGGTTATCACGTTACATTGCAAATGCGTAAGGAAGGCATGCTGTCACGGCCGATGGGAGATGTTTTAGTTTTCATGCCGCCCCTCTCAAGTACAGAGGAAGAGTTAAAAGCAATGGTAGACATTATGAAAACATCCGTTTGGAAAATAACTGAAAATAACTTGAGCTAATAAAGAAAGTACGTGAGGATTTGCTCAAGACAGGAGGTGGATTTTGTTTGCCGAAAGGATTATTTATTACAGGAACAGATACGGAAGTAGGAAAAACAATTGTGGCGGCAAGCTTGGCGGCATACTTTCAAAATCAAGGATGCGATATAGGTGTTTTTAAACCAATGATGAGTGGTTTGAAAAGAGAGGACCCAAATAGCGATGCTTCCCTTTTGAAAAAGATGTCAAAAGATTCCAGTTCATTAAAAGAAATCAACCCTTTTCAATTTGACGAACCCCTGGCTCCTTATATTGCCGCAAAAAGACAAGGGATTTCCATATCAATGGAAGAGGTGGAACAAGCTTGGAAAGAGATTAATCACAAGCACGAATTTTTTCTAGTAGAAGGTGCTGGTGGCTTCATGGCACCCATGGGAGCAAGCTATTATACGGGACATGTGGCGAAAATGATTGATTTCCCTTTAGTTATTGTTGCTAGACCGGGGTTGGGAACGGTGAACCATACATTATTAACCATTGAAGCTGCTCGAAATATGGGTCTTACTGTCAATGGAGTTATTATAAATGGATTGCATGAAGAGAAAAAAAGCATTGCAGAGGAAACAAATCCTCGATTAATTGAAGAGTTTGGACATGTGCCTGTATTAGGAACGTTACCATGGATGGACCAGATTGAACGAAAAACGATGATTGAGATGGTAGGTAAGAGACTTTCAATCAATGGATTGATCACTCAATAAAAAAATGAAGTGAGTGAGGACAAATGTGGTCACAAGACATATTAAATGAACTTGATGCATTCGAGCAAAAAGCGCAAAAAAGAGAATTATTCACTGTCAGAGATGCGGACAAACGGTGGTTGACGATGAAGGGGCGCCGTTTGCTTAACCTTGCTTCGAACAATTATTTAGGCTTATCCGGACATGAACGATTAAAAGCAGCTGCGATCCGTGCGATAACAGAGTATGGTGTCGGTGCAACCGCCTCACGCTTAATTGTCGGTAATCATCCATTATATGAAAAAGCGGAGAATGCTTTAAAAATATGGAAGCGTGCTGAAGCAAGTCTTATTTTACATAGTGGATATGCTGCAAACATTGGGATTCTTTCTGCGGTGATAGGGAGAAACGGGGTAGTCTTTAGTGACAAATTCAATCATGCGAGTATCGTAGATGGAAGTATTTTAAGTAGGGCAGAACATAAACGGTACCGGCATAACGATATGACTCATTTAGAGGCACTGCTCAAAAAGACACCTAAGGATAAACGTAAACTGATTGTAACAGATACAATATTTAGTATGGATGGCGACAAAGCGTTACTCCTTGATTTAGTTACGTTAAAAGAGCGTTACAATGCTATATTGATGGTCGATGAAGCTCATGGTAGTGGCGTGTATGGACCGAATGGAGAAGGCTATAGCTATGAAGTGAATCTACAGGGAAAGATTGATATTTTGATGGGAACCTTCAGCAAGGCAATGGGATGTTACGGGGCCTATGTAACAGGAGAACCATATATCATTGATTATTTAAAAAATAAGATGAGAAGCTTTATTTTCTCAACAGGCTTACCTCCCATGATTCTTGCTTCGATTCAGGAGGCCATTTACTTTGTTCAAGAAGAGCCTGATCGTCGTGAAAGACTACAAACCTTGTCAGATGATTTTCGGGAAGCTTTGTCCTTATATGGTTTTGACACATGCAATAGTACGTCTCAAATCATTCCGCTTCGTATTGGGTCGAATGAAAAAACAATAGAGTTTAGCGAGCGTTTGCAAGAAGCAGGCATCGCTGCGATTGCTGTTCGTCCACCAACGGTTCCAAATGGCGAAGCAAGAATCCGTTTTGCTTTAACTTCTGAGCATGATGCTGAAGAGCTGGCTTGGGCAGTAGACAAGATCG
Organism: Halalkalibacterium ligniniphilum; assembly: GCF_000334155.1. Lineage (GTDB taxonomy): Bacteria > Bacillota > Bacilli > Bacillales > Bacillaceae_D > Halalkalibacterium > Halalkalibacterium ligniniphilum. Next base: position 54,242 of record NZ_ANNK01000089.1, read on the forward strand.
CATCAGTTGGAAAAGAACTGGGGGTTATTTTATGAAGAAGATCATGTTGTTACCTGGATGGGGGATGGACGCTGCCGTTTGGTTCTCAATTTGTGAAGGGTTGGAAGGTCCACTTGAGTTCTTGTTTATTGACTGGCAGGAAATCTGCTCCGCAGCTGAGTTCAAGGCTCGAGCAGCTAGAGAGCTTAATGCTCATAAAGACCAAGAAGTTATGATCATCGGCTGGTCACTCGGCTCCTTAGTCGCCATCGAGCTAGCTGCAGAGTATCCTTGTAGTGTTTCTCGATTAATTCTTTTTGGGGCTACTAGCAAATTTACAATCGAAGGGGACTATACGTACGGATGGGATACCCGAATGGTTGAACGAATGAGGCACCGTCTTATAAAGGACAAGGAAGCTACATTAAACGATTTTTATAAACGAATGTTTTCACTTACTGAGCAACAAGAACAGCGTCATCTTACGTTTTCTGAAGAGATTGTTAACAAGCATTTTCAAAATAAAGACGTTCCATCATTACTTCACGGTTTGGATTATTTAATCAAAATTGATAATCGAAGCAAGCTTTCAATGATCTCAACTCCGCTTTTGTTAATCCACGGAGAGGAAGATTCCATATGCCCTCCACAAGCCTCTTCTTATATCGCTGAAAACCATGGTGGAATAACGAAGTTAGCTCTTTTATCGAAGGTTGGTCATATGCCGTTTTATACAAAAAAGGCAGAATGTCTCTTGTTGGTGAATCGCTTTATTCAAGAAGGTGATTTGTATGATTGATAAGCAATTACTACAAAAGAGGTTTAGTCAGCATGCAACAACCTATGACCAATATGCAAATGTTCAAAAGCGAATGGCCAAATACTTAATGAACTTGATTCCAACTGACCTGAAAAAATCTTCAAACACACTGAGAATTCTTGAAGTAGGATGTGGGACAGGTTATTTAACCTCTTTGTTGTCTGAAAAATTTCCTGAGGCTAAAATTACAGCCGTCGATCTGGCTCCAGGAATGATCGAAGCAGCGAAAAAAAGACTTCAAGAGAAAAAGGTTTCGTTTATTTGTGGAGATATTGAAGAAATCGCCCTACAAGGTGAGTACGATGTTATTATTTCCAATGCTACATTTCAATGGTTCAATAACTTGGAAAATACGTTACACGGTCTTTTGCTTTTATTGAAAAAAGAGGGTGTACTTTGTTTTTCCACTTTTGGATGTCAAACATTTAAAGAGCTTCATGCGAGTTTTGAGAGAGCAACTCAAATCCTTAGGATCGAGAACAATAGTAGAGTAGGACCATCCTTTTATTCTTTAACAGAGTTAAAAAAAGTTTGTACAAATTCAATACCAGCGGATGCAAAACGATTTTCTTACATTAAAGCGAGTGAAAAAGAGGAATACGAGTTTTTTAGAACAGTAAGAGACTTTTTTACATCTATTAAAAAAATCGGTGCAAATAATAGTAATCAAGAAGCTTATTGTCAGCGCCCTTCATTATTTAAAGAGCTTGTAAACGTTTATGAAACAAACTATAAAGAAAATGAGCAGATCAAAGCAACCTACCACTGTCTTTTTATAAAAATCGAAAAAATAGAAAGGTAGGTCTGACGAATTGAGAGTCAGACCTAATTTCTGTCACGATTCATTGATTAGCTAATTCGTACAACGTTTCTTTTAATACAGCAATGCCGTCAAGACAGTCGTCGAGATGTGTAAATTCCTCTGGACTATGGCTTTTTCCGTTAACACTCGGTACGAAAATCATTCCAGAAGGAACGTATTTTCCTAGAATCATCGCATCATGGCCTGCTCCGCTTATGACATAACGGTAAGGGAGCTTTAACGCTTCAGATGCATGTTTGATTGCATCTTGAATGGCTTGTGGTGCAAGAACAGGCGGGATCGTAATTTCGGTTTTATGCTCTAAAGAAAGGCCCCGTTTTTCTGCAATTTTATTGGCTGCATTAATAATTTGACGGTTCATTTGTTCACGAAGGTCCTCATCAATGTCACGAGCATCTACAGTAATAGTCGTCTCACCAGCGATGACATTAGAGCCGTTCGGGTGCACGTTCATTTTTCCAACAGTTGCTACAGCGGTTTTACTAACTTTTGGAGGAATTTGCTCCACAGCTAATATTAGTTCTGCAGCTGCTGCAACGGAATCTTTTCGGTGAGTCATAGGTGTATTTCCGGCATGGTCTGTTTCGCCAACAAATGTGAAAGAATGCCAAGAAGGACCCGCGATCCCTTTCACAATTCCAATTTTCTCTTGATTTTCCTCTAATATTTTACCTTGTTCGATGTGAAGCTCCACAAATGCATGGATGTTTTCTTTTGGATAGTGGGTTTCTTTGATTTTTTCAGGGAATAGGCCCTGTTCCTTAATCGCATCAACTAATTTGATTCCTTCTTCATCTTCAAACCGAAGCAAGTCATCGTATGTCACTTCACCCATCATCACCCGACTACCGAAAATACCATTTTTAAAACGAGTACCTTCCTCATCTACAAATACAACCAATTCGATTGAACGCTTCGGTCGTTTACCTTCTTTAATTAAGCCTTCGATGGCGGTAAGTGAGCTCAGAACCCCAAGTGCACCATCGAACGCGCCGCCGTTTGGAACGGTATCAAGGTGTGATCCTGTCATGACGACAGGAAGCTCTGGATTTTCTCCCTCATAGAGAGCGAGTAGATTACCGATTGCATCCTCTCGCACAACGAGTCCTAGTTCTTCTAACCATTTTGTCAATCGCTGCTTTGCTTGCTTTTCTTCAGCTGTATAAACAAGGCGGCTAATTCCACCTTGTTTTGTACGACCAATTTCAGCGAGCTCTGATAGGCGTTCTGCTAATAGAGTAGCGTCTAAGCTTTTGTATGATTTGCATGCATTTAACGAAGTAAGGAAACGTTCTTTTGAAAATACATTGTCCATGAAAAATCAACCTTTCAAATTTGTGCTATGGTAAGTGAATGTTTGAGCCAGGTCCTAACGGCAAGCCTATTAAATACCAGATGATAAATAGTGCGATCCAGAATATTGCAAAGAAAATCGTATATGGGATCATGACAGCAATCAATGAACCAAGACCAAGATTTTTATCATAACGACGAGCTGTCGCTAGAAGTATAGCAAAATAAGCAAACATTGGTGTAATTGGATTCGTAATCGAGTCACCAATACGATAAGCCAATTGAGTAAATGCCGGATCGTAGCCTAAAAGCATGAACATTGGAACAAATACAGGTCCTAAAATCGCCCATTTTGCAGAGGCACTGCCGATAAACATATTTAGTGAGGCACTAATTAAAATAAATCCAATCAAAAGGGGAAGGCCAGTAAAATTCATACTTTTTAAGAAATCGGCACCTGAGATAGCAAGAATAACACCAAGGTTGCTCCAATTGAAATAAGCAATAAATTGCGCTGCAAAAAACGCTAAAATAATATACATTCCCATTGTTCCCATCGATTTTCCCATTGCTTCAGCAACGTCTTTGTCAGAGCGAATCTCTTTAGTGACAATACCATATGCAAGGGCGGGGAGTAAAAACAATCCCATAATAATCGGAACGAGTGAGTTCATGAAAGGAGAAATGATAATTCCGCCATCTTCTGCACGCAATGGGGCATTCGTTGGAATAATCATAAGTGAAATGATCGCGATGTAAGCAAGTGTCGCGATTCCAGCCCACATGAGTCCCTTTCCTTCGACTTTTGTGAGTTTCTCTAATTTCATTTGTGGACCTTTATACTCACCGAGGCGTGGCTCCACGACTTTTTCTGTAATAAAGACTGCAATTGGAATAAGAATAAAGGCAGAAACAGCTAAGAAATACCAGTTCATTGCAGGGTTTGCAATGTAGTTTGGATCAATAATTTGCGCCGCCCCTTGTGTAAAGCCAGCTAATAAAGCATCAAGCATATTTACGATAAAGTTGGCACTAAAGCCACCGGCAACGGCAGCATAAGCTGCAACCATTCCGGCAATTGGATGACGTCCAACACTCATAAAGACGAGAGCGGCAATAGGAGGCAAGACGATAAAGCCAGCATCGCCTGCAATATTTGCTAACATACCAGCGGTTACAATTGAAATGGTAATTAACGATTTTGGAGAGCCAAGGACGATTTTTTTAAGTAAGGCTGTAATTAGTCCGACAGACTCTGCAACTCCTACTCCGATCATTGTCACGAGTACGAGTCCTAAAGGTGGAAACTCTGCAAAGTTTTTAACCATGTTGGTCATAATCATTCTAAGACCTTCTGCACTCATTAAACTAATGGCTTCGACCGTTTCGTCTGTTGCGGGGTTCACGACACTAACTCCAGCCTGTGCAACAAAATGAGAAGCAATAATGACAAGAAGTGCAAAAATGATAAAGAGTGTTACTGGATCAGGTAGCTTGTTTCCGACTCGTTCAATGACGTTCAGAAAGACGTTCAAAACTCCCTTCTGTTTAGAGGGTGGTTGATTTGTTTGTGGTGTAGGCTGACTCATGGTTGTCCCCTTTCTTTTATAAAAATATTCTGATTTATCGAATGATATTATATTACAAGGTATTGTATTGGAATTGTCACGAAAAATAATCAGTTTAATTGTGTGCATTTACAAACAAATATGAATATGCAGATAATAGAAGAATGATATTTAGGTTATTTTAATTTTTTTTGTGAGATTATACAAAAGAAATCAATTTAAGTTGATGATTATAACATAGAGAAGCAATGTTTTAAATAGTATAATTATTGTGGTAAATGATTTATTATACAAGAAACGAGGGGTTCTTATGTTAAAAGAAAGATTGTTAGAAAGATTGGAAGAATTATATCCAGAGATGGTGTCATTGCGTCGCTATTTTCATCAAAATCCAGAACTTTCATTTCAAGAGGTGCATACACCGAATACAATTGCTGATTATTTAGAGGAACTCGGTATAGAAGTAAGACGCGGGGTAGGTGGTCGAGGTGTCGTTGGCACTCTTCATGGGACTAAGCCAGGAAAAACGGTAGCGATTCGTGCTGATTTTGACGCATTACCAATACAGGAAGAAACCAAGTGTGATTATCAATCAAAGGTTCCTGGTGTAATGCATGCTTGCGGACATGATGGACATACGGCATCGTTGCTCGTATTAGCAAAGGCTTTATCTGAAGAGCGAGAGCAGCTTGCTGGAAAGATTGTCTTTATTCATCAGCACGCAGAAGAAGTAACTCCTGGAGGCGCCATCGAAATGATCGCAGATGGCTGCTTAGATGGAGTAGATGTCATTTTCGGCACACATTTATGGTCAACGTCTCCATATGGTGAAATCGGTTATCGCTCAGGTGCGATAATGGCAGCGGCTGATTCATTTGAAATTAACATTCAAGGAAAAGGTGGACATGGCGCATCTCCTCACGAAACGGTTGATTCGATTGTCGTTGCGTCCTCGTATGTTCAATCGGTCCAGCAAATTATCAGCCGCAACATCGATCCTCTTAAATCTGCGGTAATTAGTTTCGGTGCGTTCCAATCAGGAGGTCCATTTAATGTGATTGCTGATTCTGCGAAATTGATTGGGACGGTTCGGACATTTGAAGAAGAGGTACAGGAAGATATTATTGCAAAGCTTGAACGTCATGCAAAGGGAATTTGTGACGCTGCAGGTGCTAGCTATTCTTTTGATTATAGAAAAGGGTATCCAGCTGTTATAAACCACGCAGATGAAACACAGCTCGTGAAACAACAGGCAATCAATATAATTGGAAAAGATAATGTGAGAGAAATGGAACCGGTGATGGGGGGAGAGGATTTCGCTTATTATCTACAAGAAATACCAGGTGCATTTTTCTTTACAGGGGCGGGAAATGCCGAGAAGGGGATTGTGTTTCCACACCATCATCCGAAGTTTGATATTGATGAAAGAGCAATGCTCCTTGCTGCAAAAATTTTAGCGTCTGTCACGCTCCAGTATCTCGAAAAAGGTGCTGTTGTGACAAGTAGTTAAGAAATAGGAAGTTAAGGTGACAGGTATGAATGAAACACTGAGTAAGCGGCAGTTAAATTTGCTAATTGATGTCTCAAACGTATTAAATAGCTCACTTAGTATTGATAAAATCTTTCAATCGATTATGAAAGAAACGATTAATGCAATTGATGCAGCCGATGGAGGTGTTTTATTTCTATACAATAAGGAAGAAGATGCCCTCATTGCAAAATCTTCGCAAGGTTTTGACCCTATGATCATTGAAAATGTAAAGTTAAAGCCAGGTGAGTCAATGACTGGTTTAGCCTTTCTTGCAAAAAGCTGCTTGTTGTTTCCGACCCAAGATCAAGTACGAAAAACCGTACTATCCATGTCTGAAAAAAATATCGAGTATATGGAGTTATCGATGGAGCATTATCCCTATGCAGCAATCTGTGCCCCGATTATTCGTAATGGCAAAGGAATTGGTGTCATCACCATCGATTGTTTTCAAAAAGATGGGCAGTTTACTCAAGAAGATATGGATTTGCTTGAAGCGATTGCCCATCAAGCAGCAGTTGCTCTTGAAAAGGCAAACCTTTATCGCGTTCAGCAACAACAGTTTCGAGAATTAAAAGAACTGAACAATCGAATTGTTGAACAGAACCTTATGCTTCAACGCTCAATTGAGCTCCACAATCAATTGTCAGATCTGGTCTTAGAAGGTGAAGGGCTTGATTCCATTCTTCAATATATTAATGAACAGATTGGTTATCCGGCTATTCTCTTCGATGAAATTGGCGAAATTGTTGCTTTGTCAAAACATGAGTGGTTTTCAGAAGAGTTAATCGATTCTCTCGAAAAGGAAGTACAATTATCATGGCAAGCATTTAACCGCCATCAAACCTTTGTGTTTTCTTCCCAATCTGTTAAAAGCAAAAAAATCGTTGCATTTCCAGTTGGTTCTAAACAACGGCTGCTCGGAGGTTTAGTTATCGTTTCAGAACAAACGGTGCCCGAGCTTGAAATTGCCGCTCTCAGTCATGCTTGCACAGTTGTTTCGTTAATGCTTTTAAAAAATCAAGCTGTTTTTGATACTGAACAGGCGTTAAGGGGAGAGTTTATCGATGTCATTTTGTCTGGGAATATGGACGAGGCTTTTTACCAAAGAGCTAAGCATTTACATTTCCAGCAAAATGATTTTCATGTAGCATTGATTATTAATTTTCAAGAGCAAAAAATTGACGCAAAAAAATGGCCTACTTTTGAACGATATTTATTACAAGTGATTCAACGTTATATTGACGAGTATGTAAAAAATGGGATGGTTGTTGCGAAGCATGATAATATCACGGCCATTTTATCTTTTGATGAGAAGCTTGGAAACGCTCATATTCGTACAACAATTAATACGTTAATTCACCATGTGAAGGAGTATATCCAGTCAAGAGATTGGAGCATTGTCCCCATTGTAGGTGTAGGAAGATCCTTCCAAGGGTTAAAACAAATTAAAAAGACCTTGAATGAAGCAACAAAATGCTTACAATTCATGAAGGGATATGACCTAACAACAGAGATCCTTAATTATCAAGATCTTGGTGCTCAAAGGCTTTTATTACAAAATTCGAAGGAAGAACTCAGGGATTTTATTCATGAAACATTAGAGCCGCTACTACAGTATGATTGTCAAAAGCAATCTGATTTGTTTGCAACACTTGTTGTTTATTTAGATCATAACAAAAATATCAAAAATGCAGCTCAATCTTTACATATTCATCTAAATACATTATCTTATCGCTTGAAACGAATCTATTCAATCCTTGATATCGACCCTGAAGATAGTCAAAGCATGCTTGACTTGCATTTATCTGTAAATATTTACCGGTATCTTAATCAATAAATCGTTTTTTCAATTACTGAATAAAAAGACGTTAGAACCAATAAGGTCTAACGTCTTTTTTAAAGGATTAGAAAAAAATACATTCGATAATGACTAGCTCCTGCGCCTAGTTTTAAACGGAGAGTTCATGATTGACTCAAAAGCAGGGAGGGGAACCGAAATATCAATCACGGTAAAAAGCATAGAATTGACGAAGCTAACTTGATGGTTCTATAGATACTCATTGAAATTAAAGGTATGATTTTTCGTTTCATTAGTAACCATAATGAGAGAAGGGATTACGATATAATTTCAAGAAAGAAGGTGAGGGTTGTCAATTCTCCTATGGTTTATTAATGTAAAAAAAATGAGGCTAACAATTAGAATGTCGCTTTACAAAGCGTTCGAGATGGGAAAAAGAAAGGGTGTTCAAAATGTCACTGGAATGGTTTGATCGTGTTTGTAGTGAGCTACAAGATTCTCTTGAGTCTATTTGTGAACAATTTGACGAATTTGCACAAATGACAATAGAACGAGCCGCAAAACATCCTCGAATTGAATGTTTCGTGGAAGATAAAGATGGCGAACGAACATATTTTTCAACCCTTTTTTTTGACCCTAGTAATGAAATTTTTTACATGGAGTCATATGACATTGATACAGAACATTTATCACGAGTGATCCTGGAGGACATTGAGGAAATTATCGATGCTGTTCACGAGGCGTTCCATGAATTGATGGATGAATACGAAACTAATGACAAAGCAGAGAATAACCTTGAAGAAGAAATCGTTGTGGATGTAGACTGGATTACTCCTAAAGTCATTGCATATCAAAAGATGGAGGAAGTTGAGATCTCTTATCGGTTCGGTGTTATTTCTGAAACAGGTGACGGTGTCTTACATCGGTTAAGTAGGATTAAGACAGATAGAAATGATGATATTGAAGATGAAAGTACGTTTATTTTCAGCAAAGGTGAGGCTGGCACAATCATTGATTTAATTAAAGACAACATGGATGCAATGGAAGGTTTTGACCACTTTTAGGGTGGTCTTTTTATTTGAAACGAAAGGTCTTAGTACTAAATTCACGAAATAATGAACAATTTCTTCGGTTTATAATAAATTTGTTCGGAAATTGATTGAAAAGTTCTTGAATTTACGCATGAAATAAGATTATGATAGCTATATGCTTAATGATTGTAGGAGGGTTATACATATGTACGGAGCACCATATGCAAAACAAGCGAAAAAAATAATGCTACTAGGATCTGGAGAGCTTGGCAAAGAAGTGGTTCTCGAAGCACAGCGACTAGGTATCGAAACGATTGCAGTTGACCGATACGAGAATGCACCAGCTATGCAGGTTGCTCATCATTCCTATACTGTGGATATGCTAGACGGGAAAGAGATACGTCAGTTAGTTGAACAAGTGAAACCCGATCTCATCGTACCAGAAATTGAAGCGATTTCAACAGAAACATTAGTCGAATTAGAGCAGGAAGGTTATCATGTAGTCCCGACTGCTTACGCAACCAAATTAACAATGGATCGAGAGGGCATCAGACGCTTAGCAAGTGAAGAGCTTGGTTTGCGAACTGCTAAATATGAGTTTGCTAACTCGTTTGAGGAGCTAAAGGCTGCGGTTGAAGTGATTGGAACGCCCTGTGTAATCAAACCAATCATGAGTTCGTCAGGGAAGGGGCAATCGGTTTGTCGCTCTTTGGATGAGATTGAGGCATCTTGGAATCAAGCCATTCAAGGAGGCCGAGGAAGAAATACTCGAGTGATTGTCGAAGAATTTGTTCGCTTTGAATCTGAAATTACATTATTGACTGTTCGTTCAGTTTCAGGTACGGCGTTTTGTCCACCGATTGGTCATATTCAGAAAGATGGCGATTATATTGAATCATGGCAGCCGCATCATATGTCTGAAAAACAGATTGCTGAAGCAGAGCATATTGCAAAAACAATCACTGACGCTCTTGGTGGCTTTGGACTATTTGGTGTAGAATTGTTTTTAACTGAAAATGATGTTTATTTCAGTGAAGTATCACCGCGACCACATGATACTGGGATGGTCACATTAATTACGCAAGATTTATCTGAATTTGCATTGCACGTTCGAGCCATTTTAGGGTTCCCTATCCCAAGCATTCATTTACATGCACCTGGTGCGAGTCATGCGATTAAAGCATGGGAAGAATCTAATAACTATCAGCTTTCAGGAATCGATCAAGTATTAGCGTTGCCTAACACACAGGTCCGGGTTTTTGGTAAACCTAAAACGAGCGTTGGACGCCGAATGGCCGTAACATTAAGTACAGCTGAAACCGTTGAAAAGGCGCGTGCGCAAGCAAGTGATGCTGCTAAAAAAATCAGTATTAGTTATAAATAATCAAGCAAAAAACTCCTGTTTTTGAACTGCACCCCAATTGATAGACACGATCTAATAATTGGAGGTGCTTTTCTTATGGCTAAATTTAAAGTCGAAGAAAAATGAAATATGCATATTTGTCGAATAAAAATAGGAAGCCGTTAAACAATAGAGTCAGGAAGGGGGGTGAGTGATTGATGAAACAACGTCAAAGCGAAGCACCTAAGAAATGGTTAGCGTGGTGGCAACTTTCTTTGCTTGGCATTGGCTGTATCATTGGCACAGGGTTTTTTCTTGGATCAAGTATCGCAATTCAAATGACAGGTCCATCTGTTTTGCTTTCATTTATCCTTGCTGCATGCGGTAGTTATATTGTATTTGACGTACTAGCAAAATTAACGATGATGGACCCTGAAAAAGGGTCCTTTCGAACGTATGCTAAAAAAGCGTACGGTCGATGGGCAGGCTTCACAAGTGGCTGGGTATATTGGTCGTCTGAATTGTTAATCATGGGTAGCCAACTAACTGCCCTTTCAATTTTTTCTCGTTATTGGTTCCCAGATCTTTCAATGTGGATTTTTACAATTTTCTTTGGACTTCTTGGAATCCTTGTGGTACTTACAGGTTCAAAAGGGTTTGATCGAATTGAAAATGTATTTGCACTCATGAAGCTCGCAGCTATATTGATGTTTGTTATCCTTTCACTTGCTGCGATTTTCGGTATATTTGGAGGTGGTAAGGGCCAATTTAACATCCCAAATCACTACCATGACTTTTTTCCAACAGGACTAAAAGGTCTATGGTCGTCATTAATTTATGGATATTATACTTTTGGCGGGATTGAAATCGTTGGTTTGTTGGCAATTCGATTAAAAAATAAACAAGACATTGCCAAATCAGGAAGAGTGATGTTGATTCTCTTATCCATTATCTATTTGATTTCAATTGGATTAGTAATAACGATGATGTCATGGAAAGCAGTGGATACTAACGAAAGCCCATTTATTACGGCGTTACATTCATTTAATCTCGCTTTTGTTCCACATGTATTTAACGGTGTCCTTATCATTGCAGGTTTTTCAACGATGGTTGCTTCTCTTTATGCTATCACAAGCATCCTAGTTACATTAGCTGAAGATCGTGATGCCCCAGCGATTTTTTCTAAAAAAGTGAAGAAGGATATAGCATTACCCGCTATTGGATTCAGTACCATTGGATTAGTTATCTCCATCATCTTTGCCTTCATCATGCCAAACAAGATTTATACGTATTTTACAACTGCTGCGAGTCTGATGCTCCTTTATAACTGGCTGTTTATTCTTTTCTCTTCAGGACGGTTAATAAAAGACATGGGAAAGTTGAAACAATGGATAGGTATTGTGTTACTATTTATTGCCATTAGTGGAGCATGTGTCCATCAAACAAGTCGGGTTGGATTTTTCATTAGCATCGGTTTCATCACAATCATTATCCTACTTACGCTCATAATGAAGCAAAAATGGAAGAAAGAAGATTTTGCACAATCATAGTCTCTTTATTAGTCTTTCCAAAGATGTGCAAATGGGCAAGCTGACTTTGGAGAATTATCGTCACGCAAAAAATATTGTTTCCATTCATAATTATCCTTCTGGCCATACCATTTTAATTCTGGATGAGGAGCGATATGATCAGAGGCCAACAGACGTTCTCGAATTAACTTTTTTGTTCTTTCGCTTTTATTCTCATCGGAATGAAATTGTTCTAATACCCACCGAGGTGTAATGGCTAAAAGAAAAAAAGGAAAATGCCGACTTAGCCTTAATTGGTGCTTTGGAGTCGCACAGTATATAAAATAACGTTCATTGTCAAAACAAAATTCCCACGCATGATGGAACGGGTTTTTCGGAATTTCTTTTGGCCATGGTTTTTCATCAAACGAATGTACATTTTTTAAGAGAGACCAAAATAAACATTCAAAATCCTCAATTGTATTGTTTTCAACCAAGTCATTTGGCGTTTCAAAAAAGATAATGAGAGAGGAATATTTGCCGAAATCTTGAGAATTTTTTCCATATGCTTTTAACATTGTAGCCAGCTCTTTAGAAGATTCAAAAGTTCTAGGATCGCTAGCAAACCCGTACTGAAAATGACAAAAATGATACCCTTGTGTTGCTGGAATACAAGGAAAAAGGCATTTTGAATTGGTTAATTTGAAAGCAAATTGCTGTAAGGCTTTCTGTTGCCAATCTTTTAATGAAGTACACTCTGAAATGGAAGCATTCCCCTTCAAAAGTTGAGTCATGTCAAATTCCTCCTTCAATCTTTATCCTATTGAAAAAAAGGAATTTGGGTGACTGTCCCTGTTTAACTTATTAGTGCCCTAAACGCTTGCAACCCAAAATAAACACCAAAACCAATTAAAAATAACCCGGAAATGATGGAGGTAAAAGTAAGCAAACCCTTCATTAAAAATTGACGGAAGCTGCTAGCAACGATTGCCATCATGACATCCCATGAAAGAAGCCCAATAAAGATCGCGCTACTATAAAGAAACAACTCATTTGTTCCGAATGTTAATGCTGTTTTCGCTAAAACAGATCCGAAAATACCTAACCAAAAGAGGATCGTTAGAGGATTTAAAAGCGAGATCAAAAAGCCTGTTAAAAATGATTTTAAATAAGTTTCGTCTTTTCTACGAGAGGTATAAGCAATGTGTTTTGCCCCGAACAACGTTTCCACACCTGTGTAAACAAGAACGAAAAACCCGAATAACCATAGAAAGGTTTGCATAAACGGAATTTCAAGAAAATGAACAAGACCGAAATAGACAAGAACCATATAAATAACATCTGCTAAGATAGCTCCTAATCCGACCAACCAAGCATGTAGAAATCCGTATTTGACGCCTCGATCTAATTGTGCTGCATTAACAGGACCCATTGGAGCAGCTAAAGATAGGCCTAGAACGATGTAACTCAAAAAGACACTCATGTATTTACTACCCTCCAGAAAAAACAAGAATTGCTTTTATATTTATTCAAAAAAAAAACTTGTACCACTAATATTTAAACGACTCTGTTAACTCTTGTGAGAAATCTCTAGCTGTTATGATGAAAGGTTAAAAAAAGATCTTACCATTCGACTTTTTATGATAAAATATGTAAACAGACGTTCTCTAAAGGATGAAAAATGAACATCAGTTAGTAGAGCAAAATTAGTTTCAAAAATGTAAGCGCTTTAATTTTGAGATTAAAAAGATTATTTGATTTCACGTATTGTTCAGGCATAGAAAGAGGTGATGACCTTGCTAAAAAAGGCTAAAGCGTTATCAGAATCAATTTTAGCTACTTTGTTTGAAGAAACGTCCGATGGAGTATTGCTGATTTCAATAAATGAAAGAAAGCAAATGAAGGTTACTTGCTATAATTCCTTGGCGAAAAAAATTTTTCAATTTTCAGACGATGTAAAGGGTGGATATGTGTTGCATGCCACCTCCTTTCCACACATGAAGCCGCTTTTTAGTATGTGCGCTAAAGTGTGCACGACTCATTTGAAGACAGAGTTAAGTTTGGAAATAGACCAAAAAGGAAACGTGAACACATACCATGTTAAAATTATCCCTTTTTTAGCAAAACCGAATCAATACGATTTGTTAATCATTTGTTCTATTGAAAAAATAGAATCTTTCTCTTCAAACAACGATATTTTTGCAAGTGGATGTATGAAATCAATTATGGATGGAAGTGAGAATGGGATCACTATAAAAAGTTTAGAGGGAAAGGTCATCTATGCCAATCGTGCCTATACACAACTTCTTGGCTGGGACCAAAATGAAGTGATCGGAAAAACTTCCATAGAGCTAACCGTTATTCCAAAGGAATGTACGCATGAATTTGCATCGATACAAAAGCAGTTATGGAATGGAAAAAGTTTTTCTCACTTTGAAACAAAGCGTATCCATAAAGACGGTAGAATTGTTTATGTATCAGCTACCTACACAAATTATTATGACGCAAATCAAAATATAATTGGGACTCTTTGTGTGTTGCGAGATATCACAAAACAAAAAATCTATGAAGCAAAACTAGCAGAGAGTGAAGAACGATACCGTAAGTTGGTTGAGGTTCTTCCTTTAGGCGTACTGGTACATCAGCACGAAAAAATTTTGTATTCAAACCCAAAAATTTTGAAAATGATAGGTCATACAAATAAACATTCGTTTATTGGTGAGAACATCGATACTTTTTTTCACATAAAAGATAGAGAAACGGTAAAAAAACAAAGTAAGAAACGAAGATTACAGGAGGGGGTTTGGCACAAACTCAATGGGAAACCGATGTCATTAGAGTCTACTTCAACCTCCATTTATATTAATAATGAACCAGCAACCTTAACGATTTTTAACGATGTTTCTGAGAGAAAACGTCATGAAAAAGAATTGCATGAGAGTGAATCCCGCTATCGGATTATAGCTGATAATATGTCTGAAATGATAAGTATCGTCGATCAATATGGAATCATTAAATATGCATCTCCTTCATATAAGAAAATGCTAGGTTATATGCCAGCTTCGATTCTCGGTATGAATTTATTCGACCTCGTTAACAGACCTGAGCGAGAAAAAGTCGAAAAGGCATTTGAAACATTACTCGTATCAGGAGAGGTACAAAGAGTTGAATTTAGACACCTTCGTTGTGACGGTTCAAAAATTTGGCTTGAAGCGATAGGAAAAAAATTGTTTGCCAAAAAGAAGGATATAGTTTCCTGGTCGTCTGCCGTGAAATAATGGAACGAAAAAAAAATGAAGAAGTAATACGGAAACTTGATAAATTATCTGCAGTAGGACAGTTAGCAGCGGGGGTGGCCCATGAGATTCGGAATCCATTAACGTCTATTAAAGGGTTTTTACAGCTTTTTCAATCACAGTTGCCTTCAGAATTGAACAAAGAGTATTGGGATATTGTTTTTTCAGAACTAAATCGTATCGAGCTTATTGTCAATGAATTTATGGTACTTGCCAAACCTCAATCAGTACCATTAGGACGGCTTAATTTAAATCGAATCATTCATAATACAATCAAATTATTCGATACCCAAGCAATATTGCACAACATTTCCATTAAAATTCGTCATGTTGATAGTGAAAAAACACAAATTATCGGAAATGAAAACCATTTAAAGCAGCTATTGATCAATGTTTTAAAAAATTCTTTAGAGGCCACTCCTAAATTTGGTAAAATTCTGATAAAAATTGAACTGTTTCGAGAATCGAATGTACGGATTCGGGTGATTGATAATGGAAAGGGTATCACGAAAGAAAAGCTATCGATGATAGGCACACCATTTTATACGACAAAAGAAAAAGGAATTGGTTTAGGCTTAACAATGAGTCAAAAAATTGTTCAAGAACATAATGGAACTTTCCGTATTTTAAGTAAAAGATGCTTTGGAACAATTGTTGATATTGAGCTACCTACTGTATAAGAATGAATTTTTTATTAGCAAGGTCACCATGGTTTGGCTCGGACTTTCTTTATTGAACCAAAAATTGATGATGATATAAAAAAAGTGTTTCTTCATTTTTTCTTCATAATTAACTGATAAAGTACCTTTTAACACTAATTACATGATGATGGATTCTTGACGGAGAAGGCCGCGGCAGTCCAATCAAAATAACTAGATTCCCAGAGGGAGGGCAGTGTGGAACATATCCACAACTGCCCTTCTTACGGTATGATAATGTATATGGGGTGGTAAAAATGAAAAGGATCTTGATTGTAGACGATGAAATTCAGATGCAAAGGCTAATTGCCGTTTGCATCCAGTCTAATGATTTCAGCATTGAAAGTGTTTCATCAGGAAAGGAAGCGCTTGAGAAAGTGAAAAAGACACCATATGATCTTATGCTGCTCGATGTCATGATGCCTGAAATGAATGGTTTTCAAGTTTTAGAAGAGTTGCGCACATTTAACCATTCTCTACCTGTTATTGTCCTCACGGCATTAGGTGATACAGATGATGTTGTAAAAGGCTTAAATAGTGGTGCAGACGATTATATAACAAAACCATTCGAACCGAAAGAGCTTGTCGCTAGGGTTCAAGCTGTTCTTCGACGTTTTCAGCAGGTAGAAGAGCCACTGTCTAAAAAGCAAATTTTTGGCTTGTCAATTGATGATGAAAAAAAACAAATTTCATTTAAAGAAACGCCTCTAATCTTGACTAAAAAAGAATACCAGCTATTATCACGCCTTATTTTACATCCAGGACAAGTCTATACGCGAGAGGAGCTACTTTCATTGGAATGGGACCATGCCGATGAACGATTTGACCGGAATATCGATACGCATATAAAAAACATACGTGAGAAATTAAAAAAAGTAGGCGTTGAAAAAAATATCATTGAAACGGTATGGGGCATCGGATACAAGTTGATGGAGCCGGGAGAGCATGAGCAATGAAGCTCTCAGCAAAGTTGTCTTTCCTTGTGTTTTTATCAACGATGCTTGTAATTGTTGGTATGAGCTTCTCGTTTTATAATGTGTCCAAGTCGTTTTATAAACAACAATTAAAAGAGGACATCGAACATCGATTGGCTGCTCATCGAGATGTCATTGAAAATGATTTTCATACATCAACATTAGAGCACGTAGTTGTGATGGAAAAAAGGGAGACGGAAAGCTTTTTTATTATTTTTGACCAAGATTTAAACGTGATAAATAGTACTCATCCACTAAGTGAATCGAGCCTTGTTCACTATACTTCATGGTTAGTGTCACAAGATCAGGAAAGAGGAAAAACAGAATTTGTTGAAACAATACCTGAACATATTCCACATGTTTGGTCATATATTCCGATAAAAGTGGGTAATGATGGATATGGATATTTGTTTATCGATCAAGAAACGGGTAGCTTCGAACAAGCGCAAACACAGTTGTTCGTGATAACATTTGCAATGGGAGCTTTAGCTTTTCTGTTGTCAGCTGTACTGATTGTGTTTTTATCAAAAAAAATCACCGATCCGTTAGTAGAAGCACGTGACTATACACAAAAAATTGCAAAGGGAGACTTTCACATTAACATCTCTGCAAAAGGAAACGATGAGATTGGCGACTTAATGAAACATATCTCCTCAATGGCAAAGCAGTTAAAGGAATATAGCGATACAAGGCAACAATTTTTATCGAATGTCTCACACGATATACGTACACCGCTCACATATATTAAAGCGTATTCTGCACTGATGAAAGAGAAGAATGTTTCCGTAGAAGAAGTGAAGGAACAATCTGCCATTATTCATAGTGAAGCCATTCGAATGGAACGACTAGTAAATGACCTTTTTCAACTTATGAAGCTTGAAGAAGGCAAGCTTCCAATGACGATTACAGAAGTAAATCTCAATGAGTTGCTAAATAGCATAATTCAGAAGCTACAATTAGAAGCGACACAAAAAAATATCCAGTTAGACCTTTTAGTTGAAAAAGAAAATATAAAATCATCCATTGACCCAGAGCGAATGGAACAAGCGCTTATGAACTTATTGACAAATGCTTTGCGGTACACGCCAAATGGTGGAAGAATTCATGTCATCATTGAGGATTCAACTAGCAGTACCTTGATTAAGATAGCCGACACTGGAGAAGGCATTCCTTCAGCAGATTTACCGTACATTTGGGATCGGTTTTACCGTGTTGATAAATCTCGTTCATCAAGGCACGGGGGCAGTGGGTTAGGTCTTGCGATTACGAAGCAAATTATTGAACAACATCAAGGAAAAATAACTGTGAAGAGTCAGTTGCATAAAGGGACAACATTTACGATTACGCTTCCGAAATCATTGTAATAAGGAAGAAAAATAGCACAAAGGTCTTATGGGGAATATGCTACTATTATAAAAGCAACATTATTGGGCAAGTGCGTGCTCTTCTGATGTTGCAAATGAATATCGAGTGTAGAGGAGTTTTGAAAGTGGAGCAACGTGAAAAACAGAAACCATTATTGATGAAACAGCTATCTCGGCCTTCATCTGTGAAAGATTGGTTTTTTGTCTGTATCGTTTTGGCATTATTTGTAGGTATCATCTATATCGCAATTTATAATGAGGTTATTTACCGACTTTTTGTGATTTTCTTTCTTGTTGGCTTTGCGATTCAGGTCAATCGGAAACTTAACGGTTATCGTTCAAGCCAAACATTAAAAGAGCATGGAGGGGCAGAAGAGTCGGTTGCTAATCAGCAAACCATGATCTTTCAAAAAGAAGTGGAAGAGAAAAAGATGAAGCTTGAACAAATTGATCTAGATCGAACACAGCTATTGGAGGATCTTTTAACAAAGGCTAAGCTTGATGATGCGGAAAAGCAGCAATATCGCCAAAAAATAAAGCAAAAGGATACTGAAGTATCGTCGATGATGCAAGAATTAATGAGTGCAAAAAACAAAATTCAGCAAGCGGTACTTGATACGAAAAAATATTTTATCAAAGAGGATCCGATGAAGGAATTGGCAGCCTCATTAGAACATACGTCAGTAACAAATGGTTCCATTAATGATTTAAATGAAGAAATTCAAATGATTCGTAGTTCTCTTTCCCCAGAAACTCGTCAAGGGCTTGAGGATGCTGGTTATGTAGATGAGGATTTTAAGCTTACACGTGCAGGATACAAAGCCCTTATAAAAATAGTTGAGAAAGAGGCTGGGATATAACGAACGTGTATGATTGAAAATGCGAACAACGCACAACCTTAGCGGAGGAAATAGATGTAGAATCCTGCAGGATCAAAGGCAAGGGTGAGACCCCACAGTGCAAAAAGCACGAGGAGGCTCACCAGCCGCCCGCGGAAAGCGAAGCATATTTCCGAAGCGAATGCTATGCCCTAACGATCATGACGTTCGGATTTCTCATCTAAAAGCTCTTTTGTCCCAGCCCCAAGTTACCACATAAATGCTGTAATGAAGAACGAATCAATGCTGGAAGTAAGATAAAGGATCTCACCGTGCGAGATCCTTTATCTTTTCGATTGAAACATGGTCGTTATTACAGGTAGCTCCGAATTAGAAATCATTAATGTTTTTCAAATTCATTTACAAGCTCGTTGAAATGTTTAAGTGCAGCTTCAATTGGCCCAGGCTTTGATAGGTTCACACCCGTTTTGTTGAGAAGTTCAAGTGGGTAATCAGAACTTCCACTTTTAAGAAAATGAAGATATGCTTCAACGGTCTCTTGTTTTCCTTTTAGTAGGTTGCCAGCGATTTGGATGGCTGAAGCAAAACCAGTCGCATACTTATACACGTAAAAAGGCCGATAAAAATGAGGGATTCGTGACCAGCCATACTTCACTTCCTCATCGAGGGTGAGAATATTACCTTGATATTCGCAAAACAGCTTTTCGTACAAATTGTTAAATACTTCAGCATTTAAAGGCTCCCCGTTCTGTATCATTTCGTGCGTCTTCTTCTCAAATTCAGCAAACATGACCTGAGTAAAAAATGTACCTCTGAACTTATCAATGAAATGATTTAATAAATACTTTCTAGATTTTCTATCTGTTTTTTGTGCAAGTAAATAATGAATAAGAAGGAGCTCATTTACAGTTGAAGCAACTTCTGCGACAAA
This sequence comes from Halalkalibacterium ligniniphilum, assembly GCF_000334155.1. Taxonomy (GTDB): domain Bacteria; phylum Bacillota; class Bacilli; order Bacillales; family Bacillaceae_D; genus Halalkalibacterium; species Halalkalibacterium ligniniphilum. The sequence goes on from NZ_ANNK01000089.1 coordinate 74,037, forward strand.
AATCGTATAGCTTGCTGAGATTTGCGGTTGATAGTTGCTTGAGTAATGGCTATGCATGGCATGACCCATTTCATGAACTAACGTGAACATACTATTTAAGTCATCACGGTGGTTTAATAGCACAAACGGGTGCACACCGTATAGTCCCATATTATATGCACCTGAGCGTTTGCCTGGTGTTTCTCTTACATCGATATAACGAGCGGTTCTGAACATACGAAGGGTCTCTATG
>NZ_ANNK01000090.1 GCF_000334155.1 Halalkalibacterium ligniniphilum
TATTTCCGAAGCGAATGCTATGCCCTAACGATCATGACGTTCGGATTTCTCATCTAAAAGCTCTTTTGTCCCAGCCCCAAGTTACCACATAAATGCTGTAATGAAGAACGAATCAATGCTGGAAGTAAGATAAAGGATCTCACCGTGCGAGATCCTTTATCTTTTCGATTGAAACATGGTCGTTATTACAGGTAGCTCCGAATTAGAAATCATTAATGTTTTTCAAATTCATTTACAAGCTCGTTGAAATGTTTAAGTGCAGCTTCAATTGGCCCAGGCTTTGATAGGTTCACACCCGTTTTGTTGAGAAGTTCAAGTGGGTAATCAGAACTTCCACTTTTAAGAAAATGAAGATATGCTTCAACGGTCTCTTGTTTTCCTTTTAGTAGGTTGCCAGCGATTTGGATGGCTGAAGCAAAACCAGTCGCATACTTATACACGTAAAAAGGCCGATAAAAATGAGGGATTCGTGACCAGCCATACTTCACTTCCTCATCGAGGGTGAGAATATTACCTTGATATTCGCAAAACAGCTTTTCGTACAAATTGTTAAATACTTCAGCATTTAAAGGCTCCCCGTTCTGTATCATTTCGTGCGTCTTCTTCTCAAATTCAGCAAACATGACCTGAGTAAAAAATGTACCTCTGAACTTATCAATGAAATGATTTAATAAATACTTTCTAGATTTTCTATCTGTTTTTTGTGCAAGTAAATAATGAATAAGAAGGAGCTCATTTACAGTTGAAGCAACTTCTGCGACAAAAATCGTATAGCTTGCTGAGATTTGCGGTTGATAGTTGCTTGAGTAATGGCTATGCATGGCATGACCCATTTCATGAACTAACGTGAACATACTATTTAAGTCATCACGGTGGTTTAATAGCACAAACGGGTGCACACCGTATAGTCCCATATTATATGCACCTGAGCGTTTGCCTGGTGTTTCTCTTACATCGATATAACGAGCGGTTCTGAACATACGAAGGGTCTCTATGTAGTCATTGCCAAGTGGTCGAAGCGCTTCAAGCATTGTATCGTACGCATCGTCATATGAAATGTATTCATTCATTCCATCTATAAGTGGAACATTTAAATCGTATTGTCGTAATTCGTCCAGACCTAACATCTGCTTTCTGATTGCTGTATATCGGTGAATTGGAGCGATATGTTTCTTGGTCGTTTCAATTAAATTTTCATATACTTCAAGAGGGATATTGTCTGCAAACAATGATCGCTCTAATGCTGAAGGGTAGCCTCTTAAATTTGAGAGCATGACGTTATTTTTAATTGCTGCAGAAAGCGTTGATGCGATGGAATTGTTTAATTGAACATACGGTTGGTAGTAAGCTTTGTAGGCTTCCTTCCGTTTGTTACGGTCATTGTCTTCCAATCGTTTCGCATATAAACCTCGCGTGAGTCGGATGTTATTCCCTTCCTTATCTTTTACAAAGCCAAATTGAATATCTGCATTGTTTAGCATGCCAAATGTTTTACTAGGAGCAGACAAGGCTTCTCCTATATAGGATAGTACTTCCTCTTTATCCTTATTTAATACGTATGGTCTAAAGCGATAGGCTTCAAATAAATACTCTTCAAAATATTGTAATCCATCTACTTCAGTTAAGTATTCTTTAAGGGTAGTCTCCTCTAGTGAAAGTAAAAAAGGTCGAAAGAAAGAGGTGGCAGTGTTGACTGTCACACTAAGCTGAGAAGCTTGCTCTACAAGTGATTGAGCTGAAGGACTTCTTGTATCTAAATCAGCAGACAGCCTTGCAAACGCAAAGACTTTTTTAGAAATGTAGTTAAGTTCTTCTCTTTTTGTTAAAAATGAAAAAAGAGATGCACCATCAACGATTTTCCCATCAAAATGTTGTAATTCTTTGGAGAGAGCGTCTACCCTCTGATAATCTTGCTTCCATTCTTCTGATGAAACGTAAATATCTGTTAAATCCCATGTTTCATGTTCAGGAACGTCTTTCCTTGAGACGTATGAATTCATCCAACCATCCCCTTCGCACGATGATTTTTCCATTCTTCACCATCTAAAACATTGTAGCACGAAAAGCAAGAGCAAATTAGCCAAAATTGTTGAGCGATTTAGCTGAGAAACTTTTAAAAAATTATGATTGACTGATAGAGAAAAAAGGCTTATTATGAATACATTCATTGGATAAATATCCTTTTTTAAAAAGGGGAGTAGCTGTACAATAAAGTCGTCATTACAGGAATACCCAAATTCCTCGGCTTTATTGGCAACATATTTATGTGTTGTTAGCGAGACCTTTACCTTTGGGGTAAGGGTCTTTTTGTGTTAAAAATGACCTTTACCATTACTGGGTAGAGGTCATTTTTGTGTTAATAATGATTGGATCAAGATGCAGAGAGGAGGCTGTAAGATGACGAAAATGTCTAGGGGCCTACGCCAAATTTTTAGAGTCCGAAAGTTTTTGCCCTTTCTTTTTGACTTTTTTACTTCAAAGGATGTGCGATTTCCGTTGAAATTACTAGCAATTGCTTTGATAATAGGCTACTGGGCTTTGCCCCTTGATGTTATTCCAGATTTTATTATGCTGTTTGGGTTCATTGACGATATGGCCGTATTATTGATTGTTCTTCAGCTTATCATTCAAATTGCTCCACAAAAGCTACGAGAAAAGCATGGGTTAAATCAAGATAAGCAATTCAAAATCAATGAAGGTTAGCATTACATTCTTTTAAAGAGGGGATAAAAAAAATGGAATTAACAATTTTATTGGAATATGCTTGGGTTTTACTTGTCCTTATTGCATTAGAAGGGCTTCTTGCAGCAGATAATGCCTTAGTTTTAGCAATTATGGTCAAGCACTTGCCAAAAGAACAACGAAAAAAAGCATTATTTTACGGGTTAGCTGGAGCCTTTGTCTTTCGTTTTGCTTCGTTGTTTGCCATTTCGTTCTTAGTTGATGTATGGCAAGTACAGGCAATTGGTGCTCTTTATCTATTCTTTATTGCTATCAATCATATTGTTCGAAAGTTTTATTTTAAAAAGCTTGATAACGAATCAGCGAACGTTCCAAAGAAACAAGCAGGTTTTTGGGGAACGGTTTTAAAAGTTGAATTAGCAGATATCGCTTTTGCTGTTGATTCGATTTTAGCCGCTGTTGCGATTGCTGTTGCGTTACCAGCTACAAACCTTCCAACAATTGGTGGGATGGATGGCGGTCAATTCCTTGTTATCTTTGCTGGAGGATTTATTGGTCTTTTAATCATGCGCTTCGCTGCAAATTTTTTTGTCGGACTTTTGCATAAAAAACCAGGCTTAGAAGTTGCCGCATTTTTAATTGTAGGTTGGGTAGGTGTTAAGCTTGCTGTATACACCTTATCTCATCCATCCCTAGGAGTATTACCTGAAGCTTTTGTCAAATCATCTGAATGGAAAATTTCTTTTTATGTCGTACTGGTCGCCATTGCTGTAGGTGGTTGGTTCCTGTCCAAAGAAAATGAGGAAGAAGAAGAGACAGAAATGCTACGGAAAGAAGAAGCTTAATAATATACAGCCTATTTGTGCTTGCATGAGACTTAGTTAAGTTTATTCATGATCTAAATATTGCGTTCCTAATGAGTGTGAGGTTTATTCATTACTGAATGGGTATAGTATAGATGATAGGATGAATAAGTTCTTCCTACATTCGTATAGTGAATAGATGTACCCCGTTAACTATATCTAGTGTCAAAGCTTTAATTGAATGTTGTTTTTCGATAAAATAATAAATAGCAATCGATAATCATTATGCTGTTTATAATGAGCTTCTATCGTTTTAGCAGGAGTTAAGAAAGAGGGGTTTCATATGAATGAACAATAAAACATTACAACTTATTATACGCGTTCTTATTGTTGCAGCGATCATCGCGATTGGATGGTTATGTTTATTTTATTTTTTTAAGCTAACCTATCCATTTTTAATTGCATTCGTATTAGCCTTCTTTATTAACCCAGTTGTGAATTTTCTTGATGAAAAAGCAAAATTTCCCAGACCACTTGCCGTTTTAGCTGGTATTTTATTCTTGTTTGGGTTGGTTGGGGGTATCGTAACACTCATTATTATTAAAATCATTGATGGCTTTCATTATCTTTCTCGAATGATTCCAACTCAAATCGAGATGATTTCAAATCGAATGCAAACGTATTTTAATGACACAATCTTTCCTTTTTGGGAAGAAATTTTAGGGGAATTTAACAACCTAGAGGAGTCTCAACGAACTGCATTTGAAGACAGTATATCGCAAATAGGATTGGAGTTTGCTTCATTACTAGGCAGTCTCGGACAAGCGATTGCGAATTATTTATCGTCCTTTGTAGGCGCGCTGCCAATTACGTTAACTGCAGCTATTTTTGTCTTTATTGCTTTATACTTTATTAGTAAAGATTGGCATACTTTCAAAAAAAAATTAAAGAAAGAAATGCCGAATCATGTCATTGACAAGACCGTATCAGTTGTTAAAGATTTAAAATCAAAAGTGATCGGCTTCATATCAGCACAGCTTATTTTGATCAGCATGACAGCAGTGTTAATTTTTGTAGGGCTTTTAATTCTGAGGGTAGAGCAACCGTTAACCATTGCATTAATTATTGGGCTTGTCGACCTTCTTCCTTATTTAGGAACAGGGACGATACTTGTGCCTTGGGCTATTTATAGCTTGATCACAGGTGATTATTTTTTAGGCTTTGGTTTACTTATTTTGTATGGTGTTGTCATTCTTCAACGTCAATTGGCAGAGCCAAAGGTGCTTTCCTCTAATTTAGGTTTAAATCCTTTGGCTACGCTTATTTCAATGTTTGCAGGTCTTCAGTTATTCGGCGTTTTAGGCTTAGTGATCGGACCTGTTATGTTAGTATTGCTTGTTTCCTTGTATCAAGCAGGTGTCTTAACCGGAGTGTGGCATTACATAAAAGGTGAAGAATCATAAGAGGTCAATAAGAAATGAGATGAGTGAACGAATATAGATCGATATTTTGGAAGGGCATTGGTTTCGAAGAGCCCTTCCATTTTTAAATGGATAAAAGCTAATAAATTGTAGTGAAACATTTTTATTAAGTATGATAGCGCTATCATTATTAAATACGATGTTTTCTCCCCTGCTTATTAGATGTGAATGAATCTTGAACAACATACTAGATTATTATTTCTTCATACTTTCTTTATATTTTCATTTTATTCTAGAGAAGATGGGGAACCTTGAATGAATCAGTCTGCTGTATGTACATTAAAAGACCAGTAATACATACTGTCACACTTTTACATTCTTTTGCTAGCTATAAATCAATGGAGTAGCTAGACTTGGATGCATAATCTGTAAGTATTCTTTTACATGAAGACTTCGGAGCAGGCTATGTTTTAACGAACAAAAATGAGTGGAGGGAAATATGAAAAAGAAACGTCTAATCCTGCGTGCGACGATTTTACTTATTATGGCTGTGGCAATTGGCTATACGTTTTACACTAACTTCATGTCTGACAGCAATGCGGCAGTCAGGGTTGGAGATGAGGCACCGAACTTTTTATTAACAGACTTAAAGGGAAATGAAGTCGAACTTAATGATTATCGAGGGCAAGGTGTTTTTTTGAACTTCTGGGGTACATACTGTCCGCCGTGTGAAAGAGAAATGCCTTATATGGAAAATCAATATGAGATCTATAAAGATCAAGGCGTTGAAATTCTGGCTGTAAATGTAGGAGAAGCGGAACTTGCTGTTGACCGGTTCGTTCAACGACACCAATTAACGTTCCCTATTCCTATGGATAGTAATCGTCAGGTAATTGACCGTTACGGTGTTATCCCACTTCCGACAACATTCTTAATCGACTCTGACGGCGTTGTCATTCAAATCATTACAGGTGGTATGACAGAGCCTGATATTGCAGGTTACATGGAGAGTATTAAACCTAAAGAAGGATAGATAAGAAAGGGAAGCATAAATCAAAATAAAGAATTGGGAGTTATTCCATGACGGATCTTACGTTTTTATTAGCATTTGGAGCAGGCTTGCTATCTTTTGTCTCGCCTTGTAACCTTCCTCTTTATCCTGCTTTTGTTTCATATATCACAGGGCTTTCAGTAGATGAATTGAAGGAAAAGGGGAGGTTTATGCCTCCTAGAGCAACTTTACATACAGTAATCTTTATATTCGGATTTTCGACAATTTTTATCGTTTTGGGGATGTCTACATCCTTAATCGGTGAAACCTTTGTTCAATATAATAATCTTATTCGCCAAATTGGCGCGATTCTCATCGTCTTATTTGGGCTTGTTACCATGGGGGCTCTCCAACCATCATTTTTAATGAAAAATCATCAGTTTAGTGTCTCAAAAAAACCAACTGGCTTTATAGGAACCTATGTTATTGGATTGGCTTTTGCTGCTGGCTGGACACCTTGCGTTGGTCCCATATTGTCGTCAGTCATGGCTTTGAGTTTAAGTAATCCTGGTTCTGGAATGCTCTATATGGGTGCATATAGTGTTGGATTTGCCATACCGTTCTTCTTTTTGACATTTTTCATTGGTAAGTTTAACGGATTGAAAAAGCATATGCACAAGATAATGAAAATCGGTGGAGCAATGATGATTATCTTTGGTATTTTCTTGTTTTTTGACTGGATGGCATTCATTTCATCCTATCTCATTAACAATGTGTTTAATGGTTTTATGGGGTTTTAATGAAAATGTTCAACAATTAACCATTCATGTGGTGAAAATTTATAATGAAATATAATTGAGATAAGAGTACGTATCTCTTATCATTAACACTAAATGAAGGACGTGACTTTATTGAAAAAAATGATTCTAGGAAGTGTCGCTTCACTATTTATTCTCTCAGCATGTTCTACAAATCAAGATGAAATTGAATCCTTTACCCATATTCATGGCTTAGAATATTCTCATGAAGATCATAGTTTTTATGTAGCAACGCATATGGGTTTATTGAATGTGAATGAAGGTGAATGGCTACATATTGGTAAAGCCGAGCATCAGCATGATTTGATGGGCTACACAATTGTTGACGAAAATACAATGATGTCAAGTGGTCATCCGAGTCCACAATCAGATTTAGTCGACCCTTTAGGAGTAATGATTAGTGAGGATAATGGTGAGACTTGGGAGCCAATCGCATTGTATGAAGAAGTGGACTTTCATCTTCTTCACTTTAATAAAAGAAATCCTGATATCATGTATGGAATTGACGCTTACAATTCGAACTTATATCACTCAGAAAATCGTGGGTATGATTGGGAAATGATCGAGGTAGAAGGCTTACCTGTACCAGTAGCTAGCATTATGTCTCTTACTTCTCATCCTCATGATCCGAATTATTTGATTGCTGGTACCGAGAATGGCCTTTTTGCTTCATACAACGGTGGACAAGAATGGGAGCTTGTTAATGGAACCTATACGATGACTGCGATAACAACTTTAGATGCTGATTCCGAGAAAGTTGTTGCATACCTTATAGGAGAACAGGAAGGTTTGTTCTATAGTGAAGACTTCGGTAACACATGGGAGTCATTAAACTTTCAATTGGAAGACGATGCTATTATGCTGATAAGTGGTCATCCATTAGATGAATCAAGTCTAATTGTTGCATCTCATCAACAAAATATTTATGAAACAAAGAATTTTGGGGAGTCATGGGAAACACTAGCAGAAGAAGGGCGGCCATTGCGCTGATTATTTAAACAGAACATTCTCCGTTTAAATGAAGCTGGACAAAAACGCTGTACCTTTTCAGAGGAAAAAATTAATGAATAATGTTTTTAAAATACCCTTAGGTGGTATTAGTATATTATATCAACTTAAGGAGTGATTTAAATGGATGAACAATTGAAAAAGTGTATTGAGGAATGCTTAAAATGTCTAGAGGAATGTAACCATTGTTATGATGCCTGTCTAAAAGAGGACAACATAGATATGGTTAGAGATTGTATTCGATTAACGCGTGAATGTGCTGAAATTTGCACTTTCGCTGCAAATGCGATGACAAGGAACAGTCCATATATGAAGGAGATTTGTGCGCTTTGTGCATTAATATGTGAAGCGTGTGCGGAGGAATGCAAAAAGCATGCCGAGCACCACGAGCATTGTAAAAAATGTGCTGAAGCATGCGAGCGTTGTGCAAAAGCTTGTCGCTCTTTTGCAGTATAAGTAAAAATCTTTAATTTAATCCATGACAAAAAGACCGTGAACATTTTTTACGGTCTTTTTATACATTTTAGATGAATGGAAGTGCTCATAGAGGTTGTAGTAGGTTCTATTAAGCGATAATTTAGACAATTCACCCGTTACATGATAAAATAAATATCCGTTTGAGTGGATAATTTATACTATGATTAAGCACGAATTAATTTCTAGTATAATTAAAAATATTTAATCATTAGCTTAAAATAGTAGATAGGAGTGTGAATAGCAGATGCCATTTATCACTGTAAAAGTATTAGAAGGAAAAACAAAAGAGCAAAAAAAGGAATTAATCGAGAAGATGACTGATTTAGTTTCGGAAACCTTTGAGGTTGATAAAGATAAAGTTTTCATTTTTATTGAGGATTTATTAAAAGATAATTATGGAAAGCAAGGAAAACAATTTTCCGAGCTCGATCAGTAATTTCCTCAAGTAACTACTCGTTAAAAAATATCAAGTGAGTAAAAGTAGAAAATGGAGGGAATATTTTTGGAACCAAAAGAGCTACGACAACTCATCCGCGATGGTTCATTTAATAAAAATACTTCTGGTGCCTGTGATGATTTCGTACAGGCCAATTTAGCGATCGTTCCTAAAGAATACGCTTTTGACTTCTTTCTTTATACGTATCGCAATCCAAAACCTTGCCCAGTCATTGACATTTTAGAAGCAGGGGAAGTTGAGTCAAGATTGGCTAAAGGGTCGGATGTTCGCACAGATATACCTCTTTACCATGTATTTAAAGATGGAGGCTTAGTTGAAAAGAAAAGTTCAATTACGGATATTTGGCAAGACGATTTCGTGACCTTTTTGATTGGTTGCAGCTTTACCTTTGAAAGTCAATTAGTGAAAAATGGCATTCGACTAAGGCATATTGATTGCAATAAAAATGTAGCGATGTATAAAACCAATATTGAAACAACACCAGCTGGACCTTTTAAAGGACCATTGGTTGTTTCAATGAGACCAATTAAAAACAAAGATCTTGATCTTGCAAAAGCCATTACTGAAAAATTTCCAAATATGCATGGTGGTCCTGTTCATGCTGGAGATCCCTTATTGATTGGAATTGAAAATATTGAACATCCTGACTATGGTGAGTTTGTGGAAATTAAAGAGGACGAAACACCTGTGTTTTGGGCTTGTGGGGTTACACCACAAGCTGCAGCGATCGAAGCAAAGCTTCCAATCATGATTACTCATGCGCCTGGTCACATGTTTGTCACAGATTGGACGAATGAAGCCTATTTAAAAAATGGCATGTAATCAATAAGTAAAATTTTATTAGCGAGATGTCAGAGGGGGACTCTTCATTGAATGGTTCACCCTCTTTTTAATGAAAAAAATGATGTCATCTAGTACACTATATAAGGGTTAGCTTTTTTCGGAATTTTGTCATAAGGTTTTGAAATGAATGAATGAATAACGATAGAAAGAGGGATAGAAAATGGCGCAGAAGTTGGCAGGTAAGCGTGTAGCTATTGCAGGGTCTCGTAAAACAGAAGAAATGAGCACTTTAATTGAAAAACAAGGAGGAACAGCATTTGTCCGCCCTCTTCAAGGAACCGTTTTTTTAGCGCAAAAGGAAATTGAGCCAAAATTAAAACAATTTGTTGAGCATGGTGCAGATTGGGTGATTTTCACAACCGGAATTGGAACAGATGCATTATTTAATTTTTCAGAGCAATTAGGAGTCCATGATCAATTTTTAAATGTTCTTCACGATGCAAAGATAGCATCAAGAGGGTATAAAACATTAGCAGCTTTGAAAAAAAGAAACATCAAACCTCTTGTTGTCGATGAAGATGGAACAATGAATGGATTGATGGAGCAGTTGAAAAAGTATGACTTTTCTAGCAAGCGAATCATGGTTCAACTACATGGTGTTTCATCTCCGGTCCTCCGTGCGTTTTTTAATGACAAAGGTGCTACCGTTACGGAGCTCTTACCTTATCAACATATTGCTCCTGATGAGAAAACAATTGAACAGCTCCTTTTTGAGCTAATGAACGATAAATTAGATGCTCTCTGTTTTACAACAGCGATTCAAGTTCGCTCTTTATTTGATTATGCAAGGAACAAAGCTGCCCATGGAAATCTTCTAACTGTGTTTAAAAATAGTGTCGTCGCAGTATCTGTTGGGAAAGTGACAACGGAGGCTTTAAGAGATGAAGGTGTGGAAAGAATTGTTGCTCCTGAACATGAGAGAATGGGGGCAATGATTATGGAGCTCGCTAGATATTACGGAGAAAAGAAACAGTAAAGAAATGAAAGAAATTTAATCGACCTGAAAAAGCAGTTTTTCAAAGAGGCGTTTACAATGAAAAAAATTAGGGAATTTTTAAGAAGAGAGGAGGCGAACTGTTTGAAACGATTAATTAGACAAATTATTAAATGGTCACCAATTATCTATCCAGTTGTAAAGAAGATGATAAACAATCGAAAAAGTAAGTCACACTCACAAATGGGCAATCGAAAGTAAATAAATGTAATTGTTGATCTATTCATTCTTACGAGAGAATAACTAAAGTAGCTAAGGAAAACTCATATCCAATTGCTACTTTTTTTTGTTGTTTTGTTGAAATAGCGATATTGACTTTATAAGATAAGCTTATATTTTGTTTATACATAAGAAAGAGAAAATTTTGTTTTTCCTTGTGTTAATGTGGTTTAAATTTTAAAATAATTAAATACAGTGCGAATTTCTTTATAAGGAGAGGGAACAATGAGTCATAGTGATTTAGTCATCGTTAAAACAAAAAATCCTAAGCCGAAGCCTGACCCTAATCGTTTGGCATTTGGTAAACATTTTACAGACCATATGTTTGTCATGGACTATACAAGGGACAAAGGCTGGCATCATCCTAGAATCATCCCCTATGGACCAATAACATTAGATCCTTCTGCTATGATCTTCCATTATGGTCAAACGGTATTTGAGGGATTAAAGGCTTATCGTACAGAAGAGGATAAGATTTTATTATTTAGACCTGATAAAAATATGCAAAGGTTGAGCCGATCTAGTCTACGGATCAGCATACCCCCTCTCGATGAAGAGCTTGTGTTAAGCTATTTAAAGGAACTCCTTCATATTGAGCAAGATTGGGTACCGTCAGCAGAAGGTACGTCTCTATATATACGTCCGTTTGTCTTTGCTTCTGAAGCAAACTTATCAGCGGTCCCTGCAAATGAGTATACTTTTATAATTATTTTATCTCCAGTCGGCTCCTATTATCCTGAAGGTATCCATCCTGTCAGTATTTATGTAGAAGAAGTGTTCACACGAGCAGTACGAGGTGGAACGGGAGCTGCAAAAACAGCTGGAAATTACTCAGCATCCTATATTGCTCAGGAGAAAGCAGCTAAAAAAGGCCATACTCAAGTGCTTTGGCTTGATGCGATTGAAAAAAAATACATTGAAGAAGTCGGCAGCATGAATATATTCTTTAAAATTAATGGAGAAGTCATTACGCCAGCATTAAGTGGAAGTGTGTTAGAAGGTGTGACAAGAATGTCTGTTCTTGAGCTCTTAAAGGATTGGGGCATTCCTGTTGTAGAAAGGAAAATTTCAATTGAAGAAATTAAAAAGGCTTACGAAAATGGTCTGTTAGAAGAAGCATTTGGTACAGGTACAGCAGCCGTCATTTCACCAGTTGGTGATTTAAACTGGAATGAAACGAAAATGGTCATTAATCATCGTCAAACAGGAGACTTGGCAAAAAAATTATATAAAACACTGACTGATATTCAAACAGGTAGACAAGCTGATCCATATAATTGGACTTTTCCAATTGACGAATAAAAAGCGTTCAATTAGTATAAAACAGTAACCCTAATAAAAGGGCATGAGGGAGAAATCTCGAATGTCCTTTTTTGATTAGCTGATTGCTGTAAATAAAACATTGAATAAGTCAGCGCTACATGGAAGATTGAAAAATCTGTTTTTCTACTTATCGTCGAATGGTATCTAGTCGATATAATCAAGGAGAAGAGAAATATTAACAGAGTATTTGACAAAATCGGTGTAAATTCTGTAAAATCTCATTAATCTAGTACTAAAGGATTAGGACTAAAGATCATAGGTTTTTTAAGGATTATTTCGTACTATTTCTATATAAAGGAATGAGTTTTAGCCGTTTTAAACTTATTTTTGCTATAGATTTTGTCGGTCGTATTTTGACTTATCGAAGCAAATAAAGATATTAATATAAACAGGGGGTGAGAGCTTTGTTAGAAATAAAAGTAGAACAAGTGTCTAAAACGAAAAAAAGGTTGTTTTTAAAAGGTTATCTAGACATTACTACGGCAAGCACGTTAACACAGTTTGTCGAGGAATTGAGCTCTCTAAAAGGTGTGACCTTGTTAATTAATTTTTCTGAAACCTCCTTTATCGATTCAACTGGTATCGGTGCAATATTAAATGTAATCTTTCTCTCAAGAGAACAAGAATTCACCGTCTTACTCGAAGACATTAACGAAGATCTTAAAGAAATTTTAGAAACTGTTGGTGTGTTTCGAGTGCTTGAAGCCGTTCAAAAAGGATAAAGAAAAGCTTTATTTATATACGTTGTCTGCTGATAATGGCAAATCTGTTCGAAAGACTGAGACGCAAAGCCACGGGCCTAATGCATTTCATGCGATGGCAGCCGGGTTACCGTGAAGGATGGCTTTTTGACTCCACCTTTTAGGTGGATTTTTTATTGGCAAATAGGAAAATAGTCCTAATAAAGGTAGAGGGATTTTTCATTTTTATGAAAAGCATGTAAGAACATAGAACAGATAAACATTTCATTTATTAGTAACTATGATTTCAAGAAAGGTGGTCAGTCATGTCAATGATGAAATTATTATATATTTTTTGTCTAGGCGTGGCTGGAAGCTATCTCTCGATTAATTTTATCGGGTCAGTGTCCTTCTATGCGATTGTGTTTAGTACTATAGTGATTGTTTTACTAAATCATTATTCCGTTCGTTTACCTAATCATGTTCTTTTTTCCGGTGGTGTTGTCTTTCCTCCGATCATTTTCATTTCTTTTGGATTCGAAGCGGTTATTCTTTTGACAATATTGGTCGCATTATTGTCAAGCTTATACAAACATTCGTTAAAAAATCAACTAAAGCAACTTGCATTTAATAGTATAGCTGGACTCGCTTTTGGATTTTTGTACATACTATTAGGTGGCAAAATCGGTTATATTTCCTTAGATGATGCTATTGTTTTTTTTGTTGTGAAGTTCTTTTATCTATGCATTATTGGGAATTTCTTTTCAGCTTTCCACACACCTCATCAAACGAACAAATCTGTTTTTCATTATTTCCCAATTATTAAAGAGGCTGGTTTTGTCTTTATATTTACTTCAATTTTTAGTTATCGATTAGCTGTTGAACTTATTCATAGTGGAATGTTAAGCTTTGTATTTGTTTCAGCTATATTTATATTCATAAGCATCCTCGGCTATTATTTATCGTTTCTTTATAATCAACTAAGACGTTCTTATTTAACATCGCTTGAGTCATTAACCTTTTTAATCGAAAGCAATGGAAAAATGGAAAAAGGACATTCTCGCTCTGTAGGAAGAGTGGCTAGACAGATTGCCGGGATGCTACATTTACCAAAAAATGAAATTGATCATATTCATATGGCTGCCCTTTTACATGATATTGGAAAAATGGAACTTAATAAAATGAAGCTTTACAAAAATGGTGCGAAGACAAAGAAGGAAATTGATATAACTGAAGAACATGTCATTTATAGTGAGAAGTTTGCAAGAGAAATTACCCGATCTGAAAAAGTAGCTAAATATGTACTTTATCATCATGAAAGATGGGACGGTAACGGGTTCCCACACCGTTTAAAAGGTGAAGAGATTCCTCTAGGGGCACGGATCATTGCCGCTGCGAATGAAATTGATAATTTGTTTCAGGATCCTCTTATTAAAGACGCCCCTAAGGAATTTATAAAAATGGCGTACAAGCAACTTGACCCTTCGATTGTCAAGCTTGTCATTGATTTTGATATGCTTTCAAAGCTTAAAAAAGACTTAAGTGTAATCGAAAGCATGGACAAACAAGAGCGTAAGCCCGACTTAAAACGGTTTAACCAATCATTAGAAGATATTCGGTTGTTAAACAATTTGACGATTGAATGGATTGCTCATTATGATGGAGAATTAAAAGACAGCAATGGATTTGAAATAACGCTTCCAGAATCTGAAAAGGTGATAAGGTATGCAAAAGCCTCAATAAATAAGAACAAAGTTATTCGAGATTATATACAAAATCCAGACACTGAAGAAACCTATGATCTGTTTTGTGTGCCAAATGAGTCTGAATCTATACTCATCTTTTTTAACATCAGTGATTTATTACTATATGAACAGGAACAGGATAAAATGATTCGCTTTATTTACAGTGATGTTATTTACGCTGTGACACAAGGGAAGCTTATCCTTACAGATGAGGAAGAAATCAATAGCTATTTAATGACACCCATTTTAAAGCAGTGTCCAATTCGTAATAGTAAAGACATTCCAATAAGTAGAAAGATTATTGAAGAACTCGCTGAAGAATTAAACATTCCAAATAAAATGAAATTTAATCTTCTTCTCTGTACATCTGAAATAACGACAAATGTTCTAAAACATGCAACGGATGGGGTTATGGAGGTTTATTTAGAGGAGAATAAGTTGCGTATTTTGGTTCGAGACAATGGGGAAGGGATTGAATTATCAGAGCTTCCAAAATCAGTTCTTTTAACAGGCTATTCGAGTAAGGCATCACTCGGTCACGGATTTAGTTTAGTACTAAAATTAGTGGATACGTTGCTTTTATGTACAGGTTCTAGTGGTACAACCATTGTACTAGAGCAGGATCTTGAAAATGTTAATAGTTTCACAAATAATGAAAAGAAGAAAAATGAGGGTGAAAAATATGGGGCGAAATAATGTATTAAACCAATTTATTATTAAAATTGGAGCAACTATTTTAATTGTACTAATAATAACTGTTGCAGTGGCTTATTATGTGATTCGCTCCGAGGTTCATACCTACCAAACTGAGTTAATAAATTCTATGAAACAAATTGTCGTTCAAGCAATGGATAACTCTTATTCCACCAATCAAACGATTGAACATTTGATTGATATAAAGCTATTAACTGCATCAAAAGCTATTGCACGTGCCCTAGAAGGGAAGCAAATCGATGAAATTACAGTAGAAGAGCTTAATGTATTAAAAGAACAATGGGATTTGTATGATATTTCTTTATTTACAAGAGAAGGGGACGACATTGTTGTTACAAAAACAACCGATCCTAACGAGCTTGGTCTTAGCTCGAAAGATTGGGGTTATTGGTTTACTGCATTTAATCAATTAATGAATGGTCAAGAAGTGACAGTAGAAAAAGGGTATGCTGATGGTAATTACTGGGTTGGCCCTATATCAAGATCAGAGTGGGAAGATAAATATTATAAATATGCCTATTATTATATGGAAGACTCAGATATCCTACTCAATCCTTATGTGATTGATGAAGAAATCTACCGCTTAACGTATAAATTAGGAACAAATGCGATTATTGAAGAAACCTTAAATGAAAATCCTGATTTTGAAGAAATTGCTGTTATTAATGTTCCTGCCTGGTTAAAAGGAGATGAGAATGACGTAGTCGAACCTGAATTTGATTTACCGGTATTGTACGGGTCTCATACAATCACATACGAGCGAGATGCCGAATTTTTCGAAAACGTGTTAGAAACTGGAGAAAAGCAAAGTATTTATTTTACAAGCGGTAAACAAGAGGTTAAAAAAACATACATTCCTTTAGAGAACAACCGTGTCATGACCATAGTATCTAACCTTGATCGAATTGAAAGCATTGAACAAAAAATGGCGGCCATCATTGTTATTTCTTTTTTAGTTATATTTAGTGTCTTAATTTATATGATACGTTTAATTGCGAAAAAGCAGTTAAAGCCACTTGAGATACTAACAAGTCATATTAAAGATCTTTCTACAGGTGATTTCACCAAAAAAATTATCCTTGCCGAAAAGAATGAGTGGGGATTTTTAGCGGAAAATATGAATGAAATGACGGAATTAATACATGATTTAATCGCTGAAGTAAAAAAAGAAGTTCATTCCTTGCACTATGTTTCTGGAATGCTTGCAACCCAGTCGAATGATTCACTAGAAAAAATGAAAGATGTTTCAATGAAAATGACAGATGAATCAAAGCTATTTCTCGTAGAGTTAAATGGGAAACTAGAAAGCTTTGTCGGTAAAATGAATCAGTCGTTGAAAGATTCGAAAATTGAAAAGCAAGAACTACAAAAAGTCGATGAACATTTTGCAACGATTCAAAAAGATCTCCACTCGTTTTTGCATTTTTCACAAGAGCATGCCTATAATATTTCAGATCTTAGCATCATGCTTATTCATACGATAAACGAATTAACTGAAGCCATTACTCATTTAGATAACTTATCAGAAAAGTTAAAAGAAAAGATAGAAGTTTTTAAAGTTCATTAACGGCAACAATACTTTTTAGTAGAGGAGGCCATTATGTATTTTAACGATCGCTTCTCACTCGCTCAAAAAGAAAAAGTACCTGAATCAAAGATTCACTTATATGAAAAGCAGCTGACGCGAGAAATTAATTTAGCTCGAGACATTCAAACTCATTTATTAAATGGAAACAAACCCTCATTAATTGATGGTGAAATTACGGGGACATCGATACCGGCACGGCTTGTAGGTGGGGATTACTTTGATTTTTATTCATTAGCCAATGGAAAACTACGAATCATTATTGGTGATGTGATGGGAAAAGGTATTCCAGCTGCCATGCTAATGATATTAACAAGAGGTGCATTTCGTAGTGCTGCGGAAACGCAGCCAGGCCCAAGTGAAACGCTTGTTGCGATGAATAATGCACTCTACGAGGATTTAAGAGGGTTAAGCTCATTTGTTACTGTACTGTGTGCTGATTGGGACCCAGATAATAAAACCTTGACATTTGCAAATGCAGGTCATACATTGCCTCTATTGATAAGGAAGAAGAATATAGTGCCAATTCCTAAAATTACCGGTGTGATGCTTGGAGGGTTGCCGAATCAAGATTATAAAACTGGAGAAATAAAATTAGAAGATAATGACCTTGTTTTCTTCTATACAGATGGGATTATCGAAGCTGAAAATAAAGATCGTGAACAATTTAAAATTGAACGCTTGATTACCTTCTTAACTGAAAAAAATGAGGCGCTTACAGTACAAGAAATTGAGGAAAAAATGATTCGGGTATTGCATGATTTTACAGGGGATGTACCACAAAAGGATGACATTACAATGGTCATCTTTAAAACAAAGATGAAATCTTGAAATTAAAAGGAAAGGGAGTCAGTCTAGTTCAAAGCTGGGTCGTCAAAAAGGGGTGGTTTTATTATGGGTAATAGTATCGTCTCTAAAGGTAAAACCGTAACAGAAGCTGTCGAAATCGCGTTAGAATTATTAAATGCAAGCAAAGATGAAATCGACATTGAGGTTATAGATTATGGTAAAAATATGGTTTTTGGTATGATAACAAAGCCAGCCATTGTCAAAGTGACGAAAAGAAAGGATACGCCTTATAATGAGCAGCGCAGAATAATTGAAGAAACGGAATTTTTTCAAAACTTAACGTTTGATTCTAAGCTTCAAGATAATCCAGAGGATATAAAAAACACAGAGTTTACCATTCAAAAAGAGGAAGAATCAATACAAGGAAAAGCATGGGTAGAAGATGGTAAAATATATTGTAAAGATAGTGAGCGTTCGGTTCCACTTGTCACCATTCCTGATGATATACGTTTTTTTCGAAATGAGCAACAAGAATATGGTACAGTTGTCCTGCAAGAAGGAGATATTATTCGAACAGAGTTAGAAAAAACGATAACAGAAACGGTATGGAAGATTGAATTACATGAAAGAGATACGGTAGCAAAGCTGTTTATCAGACCTGGCTGCATCATTACTCGTACGATTTCGGATCAAGAGCCGACGCGCCATTTGAAGCTAACGGTCGAGGAAAAAACCGAAGTAAATCAAACCATTACAAAAGATGAAATTTTAGCAAAAATGAATGAATTGGGAATTGTCTATGGCATCGACTACATTGAGATAGAACGGGCATGCTTCGCAGAAGAGGAAGGGACATACGAAATTGCAAAGGGCTTGAAGCCTACTGAAGGAAAACATGGTCGATTTGAACCAAGAATTAATGTGAGTGGTAAAAAAAATCAACCAAAAGAGCGTACGGACGGATCCATTGATTTTCGAGAAATTCATCAAATCCCAATTGTTGAAGAAGGATATGTGATAGGTGATATCATTCCTCCAATCCCTGGGAATCATGGCATCAATGTAAAAGGTGAGCCAATCATGCCTGAACCAAGTTTGCCAGTCATTTTAAGATTAGGCAAAGGTGTAACGTTTTTTGAAGAAAATTCTACTGTCGTTGCAATTAAATCAGGACGGCCGCAGATTGACAAGCAAGGACAAATGGTTCGGATTGCAGTCATGCCTAAATTGGTTCACTCTGGAGATGTTGATATTTCATCAGGTAATATTCATTTTATTGGTGATGTCGAAATCACTGGAAGTGTTCAAGAGTCAATGACAGTTGATGCGGAAGGTGACATTACAATCAATGAAAATGTTAATAGTGCTAAAATTTCTTCTGGACATTCGATTTACGTAAGAAATAATGTCATTTCAAGCAAAATTACTGCTGGAAAAAGTAATTTGCTGATTTCAGAGTTGGTTCAACTTCTTGCTGAAATTCGTTCTCAACTAAAAAACATCATATTGGCAATTGAACAGCTTTATCAAACGACATCTTTTAAAAAATCAGATTTTCAAGTCATGGGATTAAGTTCATTATTACGGCTATTAATGGAACAAAAATACAAGCCATTTTTACCGCTAATTCATCAATTTATTCAAAAAATTGATGAGGGAAATGAATTGCTCGATCAAGAATGGGAGAGTGTCCGGGAATTTTGCCACAAGGCCTTTGCCATGGTTCATCCAGAACAAGTGCGAGATATAGAGGACCTAAGAAGATTTAGTAACAGGCTAGATAATTTATATAACATAAGCATTGTGCCTCCTGAATCAAATGCACATATTACATTAAACTATGCACTAAATAGTCAAATCTATTCAAGTGGAGATATTAATATGGAGGAAGGTTGTTATAATTCTAATGTCCATAGTGAAGGAACAGTTAATGTAAAAGGATATGTGCTAGGTGGTACCATCTATGCTGGAAAAGGTGCTAACATTAGTGAAGTTGGTTCAAAGGCAGGTGCACGAACAAAGATTGTTGTGCCAGACAGTCAAAAAATCGTAATTGGAGTCGCGATGGAGAACACTTTGATTCAAATCGGTAGAAAATCACATTTATTTTCAAAGGAAACTTCAAATGTATGTGCTTTGATAAGTAGCAAAAATGGTGAAATACTCATTCACTCTTAAAAAGGGGGCTTTAAGATTGTTTAAATATACAATTACTGAAGGTGAAAATGAAAGTGCTAGTATTTCATTTATTGGTGATCTTGATATTGATGGAACGGAATTAATGACAGATGAAATCACACCAAAGCTTCTCAAGTACAAGGCAATAGAAATTGATTTTAAAGGGGTTTACTTTTTAGATTCAACTGGAATCGGCCTATTTATGAAACTTGTCAAACAAATACAAGAACATGAACGATATGTGTCAATTGTCAATGTAAATGAAGATGTGAAAGAGCTGTTTACAATGTTGCACATCCCACAAATTTTGGGTGAAGATATTTTTAAAGACTAGTGAATCGTGTATTCATGGAAAAAGAGGATGCGTAAAATCAGCAATCCTCTTTTTCCATCGGTAAATAACGGCTTAAATCTGTGTTAAGAAAGTATACAGATTCCTAATGGGAATGCTTGTTTAAGTGCAAAATAGACTTATTCGCGAAAATTTGTCATATTTTGTATACACAAGAACACTAGATCATGCTTCTTTTTAAGGGTAATAATTTTAAAATTTAGTAATGGGAATAGGAATCGAACAAGAGGAGATGCCGAATAATTTTGAAATATTTTATCGGTTTAAGTCTACAGTTAACGAGGTGGATGGTACTGGAATTGGCTTATCTGAGGCAAGGTCTAGTTAAGATGATGAATGATCCATCAATGTAGAGAGTAAAAAAATAAAAAGAAGTACTACGTTTTTCGTAGCTTTTAACATCGATAATCATTCGGATAATACTATTTAATGGTAAAGCTTTTCTGGCAAATTAGTCGATATCTTTTGTATCCATCATTCATTTTCATAAAATGGGGGGCGCCGTTTTAAAGAAAACGGTGCTTTTCAAGTTGGCTTGATTTTCTTAGCTTTTTAGAGGTCATTTTTCATTACATAAGCATAGTATACTTTTTTTCACTATGTTCATTGAAAGTGTGTACTTGTTTTATTTATGAAAGTAAAGAATAATAATTAACGTCATTATATTTAGGATGTAGCAAAGGGGAGAAGCTTATGCAACTAAGAGTTTCAGCCGTACAATATCATCTCCATACGATTAAATCTTTTGATGAGTTTGCACAGCAAGTAGAGCATTATATTAAAACAGCTGAAGAATTTTCAGCAGACTTTGTCTTGTTTCCAGAGTTCTTTACAACACAGTTAATGTCAATTGGCGACAAAGATGGTCAACCATTAACGATTCGAGATTTGCCTAACTTTACAGAACAATACCGTTCTTTATTCATAAATCTTGCAAAACAAACAAACATGCATATCATCGGAGGCACGCATGTTATTTTAAAGAATGACCGCCTTTATAATGTGGCTCATTTGTTTTATCCTGATGGTAGAGTGGAGGAGCAAGCGAAGCTTCATATTACCCCTACAGAGGTAGAGGAATGGAATATGACGGCTGGTGAAGGCGTTAGAGTTTTTGAGACGGAAAAAGGTACCATTGCCATGTTAACATGTTATGATATTGAGTTTCCTGAAATTGTAAGGATGGTCAGAGCAAAGGGCGCAGATATTATCTTTTGCCCTTCTTGTACAGATGATAGGCACGGATTCCACCGTGTCCGTTATACAAGCCATGCAAGAGCTGTGGAAAATCAAGTATACGTTGTAACAACAGGAACGGTCGGGTCACTTCCTACTGTTGATTTTATGAGAGGAAACTTTGGACAAGCAGCAGTCATCACACCAAATGATGTTCCGTTTCCACCTCGAGGTATTATGGTGGAAGGAGAGTTAAATGACGATATGATTGTAACAGCGGATCTTCATTTAGACTTATTATATGAAGTTCGAAAAAGGGGCTCTGTTACAACTTGGCGTGATAGACGAACAGATCTTTATCCTGATTGGGAGTAATCCTTAAATCGGCATACAGTTAATGCAAATAAAATGAACGACTTGACTTGTAGCTTACTGAACCAACCTTCTCTGTTCATATGTATAAGAATAATCTAATAATTATAATGTAAGGGGAATGTTAAAATGGAATATCAACGAATCACATCGATTGAAGACCCTCTGTTCAAGCAAATGCACCAATTAATGCAAAACGTTTTCCCGCCCGAAGAAGTGTTAGAATTTGACCTTTGGAAAGAACCATTAGAAGATCCAGGTATTCGAGTATATGTTGCGATTCATAATGGCGAAGTTGTGGGAGCAACTGAATACCGTTATTATGAAGATTTTAATGTGGCGATGACTGATTTTACGATTATTGGCAAAGCGTCATTAGGAATTGGTCCTTTTTTAGCCGAGAAAAGACACGAGGATTTGTTAGCGTTAGCGAATGCGAATGGACAAACATTGTATGGGATGTTCGCGGAAATTTATGATCCGTATCGGGTAGAACAATATGAATTTGGCGGAGTAAAGCCGATGGATCCTTATGTTCGTCGTGAAGTATTGTCTCATCTTGGTTACAAGCGACTTGACTTTACGTATGTACATCCTTCGTGGAACAATGATGGTGAAGCTGTTACAGGCCTTGACCTTTGTTTTATGCCAACAGATCGAAGTATAGTCAAAATTAAGACAGAGCTTGTTGTCAGCTTTTTAAAACGCTACTATTCAGTCTTATCAAATAAACCTAAATCATGGCATGAAATGATTGAAAAACTAGAAGCAAAAGAAACGGTTAACTTACTGCCATTATAAAAGAATAATAATATCTGCAGTATAAGCATTGGAGAGTCCCTCCGGTGCTTATTTACGTTTCGTCTAAATAAATGATTTTTTATAGATGTGTTGAAAAAAGACTGTCATGAATTTTAAAAACAATTTGAAGAAATGTACATTTAGACGTATTATGATAGGAACAATATCAGCTCTTTTAATCATGCTTCACAGTAGAAAGGTTTGTAGAAAGACATGTTTGATACACATTTACATTTAGAGCAATATAACCAAGAAAGTCTAGACAAAGAAATTAAAAAGTGGCAGTCTGTAGGTGTGAAAGGGGTCATTGCTGTTTCAAATGATCTTGCTTCGTCTTATTCAACCTTAGAACTTCAAGCAAGGTATCCTGATTTTGTCTTTGCCGCTGTTGGTTTTCATCCAGAAAAACCTTTACCGACTGATGCAGATTTTACGGAGTGGCAAAAGCTAATACAATATGAACAAAAGAGAATTACGGCGATAGGTGAAATTGGCTTACCTCATTACTCCCTTGAAAACCTACAACATTCTTTGGAGCAGTATTATGAATTTTTGACCGAATGTATTGAAGTTGCCCGTGTCTATGATTTACCAGTAGCCCTTCATGCAGTCCATGATAAAGCAGAATTGGTTTTTAATTTGTTGCAAAAAAAGGGAATCGCTTGTGCTCATTTTCATTGGTTGAAAGCACCGAGAAATGTAGTCGATAAGATTACAGGAGCTGGGTATTTTATTTCTTTTACGCCAGAGATTGTTTATCGTAAGCGAGACCAGGATCTAGCATCAGCCGTTCCACTCTCACAACTATTAATCGAAACGGATGGTCCATGGCAATTTGATGCTCGTTTTAAAAATATTCCAACGACTCCTGTTTTACTTAAAGAGGTACTTCACGAACTTTCAATGATCAAAAAATCCTCCTACCAAGAGTTGCTTGAGCAAACATCTGAGAATGCAAGAAAATGCTATCGGCTTAATAGATTAACTTAACCAAAACAAATGAAAAATCCGTTGAATAGATAACCGGTTCTAATCTATGAAAAGAAGCCAATAAGATGCCCTTGTGTTAGATAATCGAAAAAAATTGAAGACAAAGATAACCAAATATTGAGAGTAAGACTGAACCAACAAAGCCGGCAGCAAAGGCTTTAACACCATGCTTTTGAAATACTGTTGCTTGAACACTTAGTCCTAGCCCAGCCATCGCCATGCCAAGGAGCAAGTAGGAAATGATTACGATTTGTTCTGCTACATATGAGGGGACGAGACCCATTGAATTAAGCCCACTTGTCATTAAAAATCCAACAATAAACCATGGAATTGGAATAACTTTCCACTTAGATGTATTTTGGTTAGTTTCAGTTTTATTCATCCATATACCGATTAAAATAGCAACTGGAATGAGAAGAGTCACTCTTGTTAGCTTTACAATAATCGCGATTTCAACTGCTGCATTCCCACCTGTGTTTGCTGCAGCAAGGACATGAGCGATTTCATGGAGTGTAGCTCCAGCAAAAATTCCGTACGCATAATCGGAGAGTCCGATGATTGGAAAAAGCAGTGTATAAATAAGCGTAAAAATTGTCCCTAAAATAGCAACAGTAGCTGCGCCGATTGCAATTTCTGCATTTTTACCTTTTACTTGCGGAGCAATCGCAGCAATCGCAGCTGCACCACAAATGGCTGTGCCACAGGAAATTAAAATGCCAAGCTTTTTATCCACATGAAAAAGCTTTGTTAATAGGTAAACGACGATTAGTGCAAAAACCAGGCTTATACTAGCAATAATAAAGACAGCTGAGCCAGCTTGGGCTAAATCAAATAAGTTTAAACGCATGCCCAAAAGGATGATCCCGAGACGCAGTAATTTTTTACTTGAAAAGTCTGCACCAACAATGGTTTGATTTGATACACCAACAGTAGACCGCCACAACATCCCAATCAAGATAGCAATCATTAATTCCCCGACAATATTTAAAAAAGGCAATAACGCCAGCGATTTTGCTATTCCTGCAATGACTAACGTTATGCCAACTCCTAAAAAAAATTTACCATTTTTCTCTCTAATTAGGACAGTTTCATTTGGCAATGTCGTTCACTCCTACTTTTAAACCGTCTATATCTACTTTTTATAACTATAAATGATGTCTAATTATAAGTGAAATACATAAATGTTATTATAATCATTTGAAATTATTATGATAAAATGAGTGGAGATACAAGAAGGAAGGAGGAGTGTTGGTCTTGCTAGGTCATTTACTGATTTTCGTTACGGTCGTCGAACAACGTCATTTTTCTAAAGCCGCAAAACTGTTAAATTTATCTCAACCAAACGTTAGCTTGCATATTCGAAACTTAGAGAATGAGTTAGGTACGGTACTCCTACATCGCTCACCAAAGCATGTCAATGTCACAGAAGAAGGAGAAATTCTATACATTCGCGCGAAAAAAATTTTAAGCTTGTATGAAGAAGCGAAACAGGAGATTAATGATCGTAAAAGCATTGTGCAGGGCACATTGAAAATTGGTGCAAGCTTCACAATTGGTGAATATTTACTTCCACGAATTTTAGCTGATTATGCGAAAAAGTATCCGAACGTGAAGGTGGAGGTAGTTGTTGGAAATACAAAAGAGGTTTGTGAAGATATACGAATGAATCAACTGGATATTGGAATTGTCGAGGGAGAAGTATCTGATGAAGACGTTAACATCACTCCATTTATGGAGGATGAGATGATCATGATCGCTCCCCCAAGTCATCCTTTGTCACAAATACAAATGGTTATGCCAGAAATGCTTCAAGATCAAGTATGGATTTTAAGAGAAGATGGCTCTGGAACTCGAGCATATAGTGATCAACTTATTCGTGATTTAAAATTACGAGTGAAGCATCTTTTTATTTTTAGCAGTAGCCAAGGGATAAAGGAGGCTGTTTCTGCTGGACTTGGCATTGCGATGATTTCTAGGTGGACGGTTTTGAAGGAATTGGAAGCTAAAGAATTAAAGCGATTAAACATTAACAATCGAACCTTTAAACGTGATTTTGCGATTATTCAAGGAAAACAGGGAGCTCGCTCAAAAGCACACCAATTATTTTTGAAAAAACTCGAACATTCAGTCACGATGTTTACATTTTAAACGTTTTTAAAGCAAATGATTCAAAAAGTCATTTACTTTTTCTTGTAGGACGCTCAAATTCGATGTAATCTAGTGTTTGAGAGAACTATACAACGAGAAAAAGAAATGAGGAATTGATAAAGATGATTAAAGCTGTTTTCTTTGACCTTGATGATACGTTACTTTGGGATCAAAAGAGTGTACAGGAAGCCTTTATTGCTACTTGTGAAGTGGCGAAGGAGAAATATGATGTTGATCCGGAAAAGCTTGAAGAGGCTGTGCGAAAAGAAGCAAGAGAGCTTTATGCCTCCTATGAAACGTATGAATTTACACAAATGATTGGAATTAATCCTTTTGAAGGCCTATGGGGAAACTTTTTAGATGATGAAGATAATTTTCGTAAAATGAAAGAGATCGTTCCTACTTATCGTCAAGAAGCTTGGACGAGAGGATTGAAGGCACTCGGAATTAATGATCCTGAGTTTGGGTTAGAATTGGCAGAGCGCTTCCCAGCAGAACGTAGAAAAAAACCTTTTGTTTATGAAGAAACGTTTCGTGTATTAGATGAATTAAAAGGCAAATACCAGCTCTTGCTGCTCACAAATGGGTCGCCTGATTTACAAAACACAAAACTTGAGATTACACCTGAACTTGTTCCATATTTCGATCACATTGTCATCTCTGGTGCATTTGGGCGTGGAAAGCCTGACCCAACAATTTTTGAGCATGCCTTATCAATTATGTCACTAGATAAGGATGAAGCAATCATGGTCGGAGATAACTTAATGACAGATATCCTAGGTTCATCACGGGTTGGCATGAAATCTGTCTGGATTAATCGTCATAATAAAGAGCGAAATGAGGTAATTCCAACGTACGAAATTACTCATTTAGAAGAGCTTTTTCCAATTCTCGATTCTTTAAATCAAAACAATTAAACTAGGATACATTGCATTAGATAAAATAATCCTGTTTAGTGTACCTACGTAATCGCAAACAATAAAAAGCAGCGAATCAGGAAGAAAGAGTAAAAAGATTTTTTGTGACCACTTGATTCTAGAAATCAGGAAAAAGCATTTTAGGCTATGATATAAAGGGGCTGGGACATAACGAACGTGTATGATTGAAAATGCGAACAATGCACAACCTTAGCGGAGGAAATAGACGTAGACCTGCGGAATCAAAGGCAAGGGGGAGACCCCACAGTGCAAAAAGCACGAGGAGGCTCACCAGCCGCCCGCGGAAAGCGAAGTAAATTTCCGAAGCGAAGGCTATGCATCAACAATTATGACGTTTGGATTTCTCATCAATAAAAACTCTTTTGTCCCAGCCTCTTTAAAAATTCTCTCTCACATTTTAAAAAGGCAAAAAGCTCATGAAGTTGTTTGAATCAGTTCTTCTATTTTCTCATTTCGAACAGATTGTTCTTCCTCTGAAGCTAAATCATACTTTTTTAATAAATGAAAAGCTTTATTTAATGCTTCTTGGGACAAATCTCTTTTTAGAAATGTTTCAAACTTCTGATACAGCTCGGCTGGTAAAAAATTGGACTGACTTTTAAGCTTTTGCTGAACGTCTGTTAGAGAGTGGTCTAATTTGCATTCTCCCATGATCATTCCTCCCTACAATTTCTTTCCTTTTATTATGAGTGAATTTACTAGAAAAAGAAAGGGAAGACAGACAAGATTTTAGGTTTCAAGCAAGTCATTTGTAATACTTGAGCTTGTTCCATGTACTGATCGTGGGGCTGCGAAAAAATTTATAATTGATCCACACGTATTGGTAAAAAATAAGCCTTGAGAAGGGTTGAAACATTCATTTCTTCTCAAATAAATTTAAGCTAGCAACATGACAATGGAAGAGGCATTATAAAAAAAGCAGACGTGTACGTTTATTTGTTCGTACACGTCATTTTCAGTTAATTAGTTAACATAATGTTATTCTTGTCAATTAAATAATTAATCCATAAAATTACTTTTTCATATTTTCAGTGAACAAAGGAAGGGATAATTATGAATTAACAAAATGAGAGTTGGGCTGCATCGATTTATGTCATTATTTGTTTTGACAATACACTGAGAATTTTGTATCTTTAGTACTGTGAAAAAATAAGTGGATTCGTACGACAGTTCGATATGATTTAAGTACGGCTGATGGGGGAAAGAATGAGACTTATAACGATTAACGAATATGACGAAAACACGATGGAGCTAGCAAAGCCGATCTATGATTCAAGAAAACGAGTGCTGCTTGGGACGGGAGCAAAGGTACACCCAAAATATATGGAAAAGCTTAAGGAGATAGGGATTAAATATTTGTTTGTGGAGGATGCGAAATCAAAAGGAATTTCACTTGATGAAATGATTGAGATGTCTACTTGGTTAGACACTATTGCCACGGTTGAACGTGCATTCATGTCAAGCGCTAAGAAAGAAGCTTTGCCATTAGTAGAGATTCAAAAAGCAATAAAAAAATTAGTAGAAGAAATAAAGCTTCGCAAAGCGATCATTCTTATCCCAA
>NZ_ANNK01000091.1 GCF_000334155.1 Halalkalibacterium ligniniphilum
CGTTTGGATTTCTCATCAATAAAAACTCTTTTGTCCCAGCCTCTTTAAAAATTCTCTCTCACATTTTAAAAAGGCAAAAAGCTCATGAAGTTGTTTGAATCAGTTCTTCTATTTTCTCATTTCGAACAGATTGTTCTTCCTCTGAAGCTAAATCATACTTTTTTAATAAATGAAAAGCTTTATTTAATGCTTCTTGGGACAAATCTCTTTTTAGAAATGTTTCAAACTTCTGATACAGCTCGGCTGGTAAAAAATTGGACTGACTTTTAAGCTTTTGCTGAACGTCTGTTAGAGAGTGGTCTAATTTGCATTCTCCCATGATCATTCCTCCCTACAATTTCTTTCCTTTTATTATGAGTGAATTTACTAGAAAAAGAAAGGGAAGACAGACAAGATTTTAGGTTTCAAGCAAGTCATTTGTAATACTTGAGCTTGTTCCATGTACTGATCGTGGGGCTGCGAAAAAATTTATAATTGATCCACACGTATTGGTAAAAAATAAGCCTTGAGAAGGGTTGAAACATTCATTTCTTCTCAAATAAATTTAAGCTAGCAACATGACAATGGAAGAGGCATTATAAAAAAAGCAGACGTGTACGTTTATTTGTTCGTACACGTCATTTTCAGTTAATTAGTTAACATAATGTTATTCTTGTCAATTAAATAATTAATCCATAAAATTACTTTTTCATATTTTCAGTGAACAAAGGAAGGGATAATTATGAATTAACAAAATGAGAGTTGGGCTGCATCGATTTATGTCATTATTTGTTTTGACAATACACTGAGAATTTTGTATCTTTAGTACTGTGAAAAAATAAGTGGATTCGTACGACAGTTCGATATGATTTAAGTACGGCTGATGGGGGAAAGAATGAGACTTATAACGATTAACGAATATGACGAAAACACGATGGAGCTAGCAAAGCCGATCTATGATTCAAGAAAACGAGTGCTGCTTGGGACGGGAGCAAAGGTACACCCAAAATATATGGAAAAGCTTAAGGAGATAGGGATTAAATATTTGTTTGTGGAGGATGCGAAATCAAAAGGAATTTCACTTGATGAAATGATTGAGATGTCTACTTGGTTAGACACTATTGCCACGGTTGAACGTGCATTCATGTCAAGCGCTAAGAAAGAAGCTTTGCCATTAGTAGAGATTCAAAAAGCAATAAAAAAATTAGTAGAAGAAATAAAGCTTCGCAAAGCGATCATTCTTATCCCAACTTCAGCGATCGATACAACCCTTTCACCATTTGCACATGCAGTGAATGTTACGTTAATTTCTTTACAAATAGGAAAGCATTTAGGATATACGAACCATCAGCTTCATGATTTAGGTATTGGGAGCTTATTGCATGATATTGGTAAATCACAATCAACCATTAGAGAGGAGCACCCAGAAAAAGGGTTTAATATTATTCGCTCTCATCGTGAGCTTAGTCTAATGTCTGCTCATGTTGCTTATCAGCATCATGAGACAATGGATGGACAAGGTTTTCCAAGAAAGTTAAAGGGTAACGAGATGATTGAATTTGCACATGTTTGCAGTATTGCAAATTATTTTGAAAACTTGATTTCTCATGAAGGTATGGCCCCGCATGAAGCAATCGAAAAAATGATGACATTGTCTGACACGGTTTATCCTCATGGGATTGTTCTTGCTTTTAGTCAAAGCATCATTGCCTATCCTCCGGGAACACATGTGAAATTAAGCAATAACGAAAGTGGGATCGTAACTCGAATTGAATCTCACCTTCAAAGACCTTTTGTTCGGTTGGATTCATCAGGGGAAGAAATTGACTTGAGTGAAAAGGTGACGATATTAATTGAAGAAGTGATTATTGAAAAAAAACAACAAATCAATACATGACGACTCCATTCAAAAAAGTCCTATCTTTAGGACTTTTTTTGTTTATAACAAATCAAAAGGAACAAAAATCGCACCTATACATGCATTGAAGAACAAAAACAAAATATTTCAATTTTGAAAAATCCGTTTCTAAATTGAAAATTACGAGTGAAATAGAATAGACGTTAGATTCTCTCATACTTTGCGCAACAAAGCGAAAAATAAAGATTTATTAACTCATTTTATAGAATTAAAAGAGTTGGCATTATTTTTGCATTATTAAATGTTAAAAGAAAAATCTAAAAATAAACTCACTACACTATTTTTGCGAGGTGACGAAACTTGAAGCAGCAAACGAGATACGAATATGGTGGAGATGAATATATCTTTGTCGAATTATCTGAAGAAATGTCACTAGAAGCTCATTATCGAGGACTGGCTATCACAAAAGAATTAAAAGATAAGAAGCTAGAGGGAATTGTAGACATTTGTCCTGGGAACGCTTCTTACATGGTAAGATTTGTTCCTGAGCAAATTCACCCTACAGAATTAATGGAGGAATTAAAAGCGTTAGAAAAAAACGTTCAGGAAGTACCAGACATTTCAATCGAATCACGACTTGTCGATGTTCCGATTTTGTTTGAAGATCCATGGACCCATGAAGCAGTGATGCGGTTTAGAAATAATCATCAGGATCCAAATTTAACGGATATTGAATACGCAGCAAAAATAAATGGATATTCATCGAAAGAAGATTTTATTCAAGCACTTGTTAAATCACCTTTTATGGTTTCTATGTTAGGTTTTGTTCCTGGGCTTCCATTTTGCTTTCAAATGGTTGAGCGTGAAAAGCAAATCGAAGTCCCTAAATATGTGACGCCTAGAACATTTACTCCTGAGAGAACATTCGGTTTTGGTGGAGCATTTGCTTGTATCTATCCAGTTCAAGGGGCTGGTGGCTATCAAATGTTTGGAATGGCTGCTGCACCAATTTTAGACACTAAGCAAAAACTTTACGATTTTAAAGAATCCATGGTTTTTCCAAAGCAAGGAGATATTTTCCGTTTTCGTGATATTACGCTCGACGAATTTGAGGACATTCGAAGCCAAGTGGAGAAAGGCACATTTACGTATCAAACAAAACCATTTTCTTATTCCCCAGTTGATGTAATGGAAGAACCTGAGGGATTTTCAAAAAAGGTATTAAGGGGGTTATACAATGATTAAAATCATTAAGCCAGGTATCGAAACAACGGTTCAGGATAATGGAAGAATTGGATTTTATCATACAGGTATGCCGCCTTCAGGAGCGATGGATAAATATTCATTTGTTATCGCCAATTTATTAATAGGAAATGAAGACAACGCAGCTGTGTTGGAGATCACTTATCTGGGGCCTGAGATCGAATTTCAATCTTCTACACTGATTGCTGTGACTGGAGCGGAGATTCCGCCGAAAATTAATGGAACAAGCATTCCAATGTGGCAAGCCGTAGAAGTTCAGGCTGGTGACATTCTTTCGTTTGACTTTGTAAAACAGGGAGCTCGGTCATATTTAGCAGTTCAAGGTGGCATTGATGTCGAGATCAAAATGAATTCTCGTTCTACATATACCTTATGTGGGATTGGCGGTTTCAATGGAAGAGCGCTAAAAGAAGGTGATATTCTAAAAATTAAAAAAGAAAACAATGTCAAAAAAGTTGATTTGAACAAACAAATTCCTGCAGAGTATCTTCCTGAGTTTTCTAAAAATGAAAACATTCGCGTTATTGTTGGCTTATGTAGCTACCGTTTAACCGAAGAAAGTTTAGAAAGGTTTTTATCGATCGATTGGACGGTCACTCCGAATGCAAACAGAGTGGGCTATCGTTTTAAAGGTGAACGATTGCATTTTGTTCCGCGAGAACAACCTTTTGGCGCAGGAAGCAACCCATCCAACGTGGTAGACCTTGGTTATCCAATTGGCTCGATTCAAGTGCCTGATGGCATTGAACCGATCGCGTTACTAAATGATGCGGTAACAGGAGGGGGCTATGCAACCATTGCGACGATCATTAGTCCTGACTTAAATAAAATGGCCCAGATCAAAACAAATGAAAAAGTTCGCTTTGTCGCAGTAAATATAGATGAGGCTTTAAAAGCACGCAAAGCGTTAAAAGATAGAGTGGAGAAAGTAAAAGAATTTTTAAACGAATAAAAAGCAATATGCTAGAATAACTTTTATTTTAAAATATGAAACCACTAATTTAGTTTTTTGGAGGAATAAAAATGAGTGTTCAAAAATCGATTCTAGCTCCAATTCCTGGAGTATTTTACCGCAGACCGAGTCCTGATGAAGAGGTGTATGTTGAGGAAGGCCAAGAGGTGAAGGCTGGGGATATTATTGGATTAATTGAGGTAATGAAAAATTTTTATGAAGTGAAAGCAGATGAAGATTGTACGATTGTAAGCTTTAAGGTAGAAAACGAAGAAGTAATCAACGCGAGTCAAGAGATTGTCACTGTAAAACCTAGTTAATGAATGTTGACACCTTGCGGGAGGATAGTATGGCTAATATAAACAAACTTTTAATCGCAAATCGTGGGGAAATTGCTCTTAGAATTATTAAGACGTGCAAAAAACTTGGAATTCAAACGGTGGCTATTTTCTCAGATGCTGATGCAGATGCTCCGTTTGTTAAGATGGCAGACGAAAGCCATCATATTGGTGAATCGCAAGCTAAAAAAAGCTATTTAGACCTTGAAAAAGTGATTCGAGTTGCGAGAGAAAATCAAGTGGATGCGATTCACCCAGGCTATGGTTTTTTATCGGAAAACCCTTGTTTTGCGAAGAGATGTGAAGAAGAAGGCATTATTTTTGTCGGTCCTGAAGCAAAAGTCATTGAACTAATGGGCAGTAAAATCAAAGCTCGGAAAGTAATGAAGGAAGCTGGGGTACCTGTCATTCCAGGCTGGGATGGTGCGTTAGATTCTGTCGAACAGGCCATTGACGTTGCAAGCAGGTTAGGATATCCGTTAATGCTAAAGGCAAGTGCAGGTGGCGGTGGAATGGGCATGCAGCTTGTTCATAATGAACAAGAATTAACGAAAGTATTTACCCGTACAAAGCAGAGTGCTGAGTCTTATTTTGGTGATGGTTCATTGTTTTTAGAGAAGTGGATTGAAGGCCCACGTCATATCGAAGTACAAATCGCCGCTGATGGAGAAGGAAATACGGTTCATTTATTTGAACGTGAGTGCTCAGTTCAAAGAAGAAATCAAAAGGTTGTGGAGGAAAGCTTGTCTTGCTTTTTAGATGAAGAATTAAGAGAGAAGCTTTGTCAAACAGCGGTTCTTGGGGCGAAAAAAATTGGCTACAGTAGTGTTGGTACAATGGAGTTTATTTTTGATGAAGATAAGAACTTTTATTTTTTAGAAATGAATACTCGTTTGCAGGTGGAGCACCCTGTCACTGAAGGAATTACAGGCGTAGATTTGGTGGAGCTTCAAATACATCTTGCTGAAAACAAACCGATGCCCTACAAGCAAGATGAAATAAAGGCTAAGGGTCATGCGATTGAGTGTAGAGTTTGTGCAGAGGATCCAGAAACATTCATGCCATCTCCAGGTAAAATCGAAAAATTATTAACTCCTGTTCATGTAAGGCTCGACTTTGCTGTTACAGAGGGAGATATGGTTTCCCCTTTTTACGATTCAATGATCGGAAAAGTCATTGTACACGAAGGGGATCGAGAAAAGGCGATTGCTTCCATGCTAGATGCTTTAGAGCAATTTGACATTGAAGGTGTAAAAACAAACATTCCATTGTTGATACAAATTCTTGAGCATAAACAATTTCAGGATGGGGAATACACTACCCATTTTTTACAAAACCTTAAATAATAAGACTCTATCACTTTCAAAATTAACACCGATGATAAAGTGAGAAGCTGCTTCTGTAATAATATTGGGCACTTAACCATTGAAGTGTTTTATTACAATAAAAAGAATGAATGGAACGAGGTGATGGCATGTTAAAGGTAGATCTTAACTGTGATATGGGTGAAAGCTTTGGCTTGTATCAAATGGGAAATGACGAAGGGATGATGCAATATATCACCTCTGCCAATATTGCTTGCGGCTTTCATGCTGGTGATCCCCATGTCATAAAAAGAACCATTGAGCTGTGCAAATCCTATGATGTTGGGGTAGGAGTTCATCCTGGATTCCCTGATTTAGTCGGATTTGGACGTCGACACATGAATGTTACACCATCAGAAATTCAAGATTATGTTATCTATCAAATGGGTGCTATCCGTGAATTTGCGAGCATGTATAATCTTCCAGTTCAACATTGTAAGCTACATGGTGCCTTATTTATGATGGCAATGGAAGATAAAAAGATTGCAAAAGCCTTCTTAGAGGTTATCTCAAAAATAAATCCAAAGATGATCGTCTTTGCTCTTAATCAATCGGAAGTCGCTATTGTAGGGAAAGAAATGGGGATTCCTATTGCATATGAAGGGTACGCAGACCGAGAGCATACGGATACAGGTTCCATCGTCTTAACAAGAACAGGGCCTTCATTAACGGATGTTAACAAGATGGCTGAGCGGGTTGTTCGTATGGTTAAAGAAAGGAAAGTCATAACCTATGATGGGAAAGAAGCGGAAATCAACGTACAAACCGTTTGTATCCATGGAGATACGGAAGGGGCACCATTATTGGCTAAAGCGATTACGGAGGCATTAATGCGGAATGAGATTGAAGTAACATCAATAAAAAATTTAATAAACCAATGATTTGAGGTTTTCTATCAGAATAGATTCATCGTATGTAAGAAGCGTTCTTTGTTCATTGGTTCCATCTTCGTGTAAGGATTAGGAGTATTCAGGAAAGGAAGATGCACTTTGAATTCATCAGAATATCAATATGTTAAATTAGCAGGTTCACTGCCCGGTACAAATTCTCTTAAACTAATAAAGGAACGTGAAGAACACATACCTCGAGGTCCTTTTAATACTGCACCGACATTTATTGCTGAAGGAAAAGGCGCGATGGTCACCGATGTTGATGGTAATCAATTGATTGATTTAGCCGGTGCAATTGGCACATTGAATGTCGGCCATTGTCCTCCTTCTGTTGTCGAGGCCTTGAAACAACAGCTCGACAAGTATATTCATCCATGCTTTCATGTTATTATGTACGAGCCTTATATAGAACTTGCGAAGAAGCTAAATGAAATAACGCCAGGTAATAGTAAAAAGAAAACATTTTTCTTAAACTCTGGAGCTGAGGCTGTTGAAAATGCAGTAAAAATTGCAAGAAAATATACGGGTCGAAAAGCGATTGTTTCCTTTGACCGAGGCTTCCATGGACGCACGTTTATGTCAATGTCTTTAACGAGTAAAGTAAAGCCATATAAAAATGGTTTTGGCCCTTTTGCACCAGATACTTATAAATTACGGTTTCCTTATTACTATCGAAAGCCTGAAGGGATGACCGATCGTCAACTAGACGATTACACGTTAAAGCAAATTAACGATTTTTTGATTGGCGAAGTACCACCTGAAGAAGTGGCAGCTTTTATTATGGAGCCAGTACAGGGAGAAGGTGGATTTATCCTTCCTTCAAAGTACTTTGTTCACAAGGTGAAAGAAATTTGCGAAATGCATGGAATTTTATTCATTGCAGATGAAGTACAAACAGGTTTTGGAAGAACCGGAAAGATGTTTGCATCTGAGCATTTTGACATTGAGCCTGATTTAATGACGATGTCAAAATCGATTGCAGCTGGACTTCCAATAAGTGCAGTGACTGGGAAAGCAGAAATCATGGATGCGCCCAACCCAGGTGAAATAGGAGGGACGTATGGCGGAAGCCCATTAGGCTGTGTGGCTGCCTTAGAAGTAATTAAGATGATCGAAGGCGAACAACTTCTTGAGCGAGCAAACGTGCTTGGTCAAAATACATTGAAGCGCTTTAAAGAGATGCAAAAGAAGTATGAATGTATTGGTGATGTTAGAGGGATTGGGGCAATGTGTGCAATTGAGATTGTAAAGGATCGCACAACAAAAAAGCCTGACAAAGAATTAACTTCAAAAATTGTTGCAGAGTGCAATCGTCGCGGAGTTGTTATTTTAAGTGCAGGTCTTTATGGAAACGTCATTCGTATCTTAAGTCCACTCGTTATTACAGACGAACAGCTTGAGGAAGCATTTAAAGTTATCGACAAAGTAATACATGATGTGAGATAAATATTCTTATATTAATTAAAATAATTTATAAATTAAGGAAAATACCTTGCGATTTTCGCAAGGTATTTTTTCCCTTTTTAAAGATAAGGGTCTTGCACTTTTCTAATGAGATTAGGTGATTTAATTCAGACTTTTTATCATTTTAAGACTTTTTGGTACAATATAGAGTAATTAGAAAAAGAGGCTTGCTTGGAGGGGTTCATTTGATTGTTTGGCGAGATGTTCTTAATACAACGCTTTATTACTTACCAAAAAACAGTACGATTTTAGAGGTACTCCTCCTTTTTGAAAAAGAAAAAGCTCAATTGGTATTCGTGAAAAATGATGAAGAAGAGGTCATTGGGTATGTTGATCGAAATGATCTCATTCAGCAAATCCATAACGAAAAAAACATTAAATCTCCTCTTACTTTTAGACATGATATTTTAAAAGTTCCTGAAGATAGCCAAATTTCTTTTTATCATAATATCTCCGTTTATCTTGGCATGAATAAAAAGAATGAAATAGCAGGCTTTGTGACGAGTGTGGAGGCAAAGCATCAATTAAGTCAATATCGATTACATCAACTGAACCAAATTTTTAATAGCTCTGGCACAGGAATCATCACAACAGACAGCAATTATCACATCACGTTTATAAATGGAACAGCAGAAGAAATATTAGGATTATCAAAACGAGTCCTTCTTTATCGAAATTATAAAGCATTGCTTACCACAGAAAAAAATATTGCAGAAGTCCTTGCAGGAAATCAACTTTTAAGCATTGAATGTTCGATTAATTTTAAACAAATTAGCGGTAATTTTCTGCCTCTCTATGAAAATGAAAAAATAATTGGCATAGTCCATATTTTTTCACCGAGAGAACAGCTTGAGGAAGCTGTAAAAGAACTGGAATTCGTAAGGGACTTAAACAATGATTTACAAGCGATTTATTCATCTGCAAACGAACAAATTATGGTTACGAATCATCAAGGAGAAATCATCCGCCTAGCGGGAACATTTTTGGCGGATTTTTGGAATGGGTATTCTGCGAAGCAGTTAGTCGGTCAAAATATTATTCAGTTAGAGAAAGATGGATATTTTCAGCCAAATATCATTGCTTTGTGTATAAAAAGAAAGAAAAAGCTATCGATGATTCAGGAATCAGTAACTGGAAGAAAAATCTGGTCAGTCGCTACACCCGTTTTTCATCAAGAAAAACTGGAGAAAGTCGTTGTTCTTTCAAGAGATATTACGGCGATGAATAAATTAAAGGAAGAATTAGCTTTAACAAAGAAAAAAACAAAAAAATATAAAGAAGAACTGGATGAATTATTAAAGAGAAATGAAGGTCATACCTATCAGAAGCTTGTCTACCGTTCACAAGAAATGGAGAAGCTTGTTGAGGAAATAAAACATATAGCGAAAGTAGATTCAACGGTTTTACTAATGGGTGAATCAGGGGCAGGAAAGGAAGTTTTTGCACAAGCCATTCATGAATATAGCAATAGAAACCGACAGAGTTTTGTTCGTGTAAATTGCGGGGCGATTCCAAAAAATTTATTAGAGAGTGAATTGTTTGGTTATGAAAAGGGAGCTTTCACAGGGGCAGACCAAAAAGGAAAGCCTGGGTTGTTTGAGCTAGCACACAAAGGAAGCATTTTTTTAGATGAAGTAACCGAATTACCTTATGACATGCAAGTAAAGCTTTTAAGGGTACTACAAGAAAAAGAAATTATGCGTGTTGGCGGAACGAAAGTAAAATCGATTGATGTTCGAATCATTGCAGCAACGAATCAAGATTTAAAAAAG
This sequence comes from Halalkalibacterium ligniniphilum, assembly GCF_000334155.1. Lineage (GTDB taxonomy): Bacteria > Bacillota > Bacilli > Bacillales > Bacillaceae_D > Halalkalibacterium > Halalkalibacterium ligniniphilum. The sequence continues at coordinate 9,881 of NZ_ANNK01000091.1, forward strand.
CTTGTTATTGAGGAAAAATTTCGTGAGGATTTATATTATCGCCTAAATGTCATTCCAATTAAAATACCACCGTTACGGGAAAGAATTGTTGATATTTTACCTTTATGCCTTCATTTTATTGAAAAAATAAATCGAATGTACCGTTTGAATAAGAGCTTTTCAAGAGAGGCGATTGAGGTTTTAGAAGAATATGATTGGCCTGGTAATGTAAGAGAATTACAAAATGTGATTGAACGTCTTGCTGTAACGACAAGAAATGATATGATAACTGACCAAGATGTTTTCTCGACCTTGCATCATAATAGTCTAACGAAAAACAAAGAAAGAAACATTATGATCCAAAATATCGTTCCTTTAAAAAAAGCTGTTGAAGAAGTAGAAAATCAGCTTGTCATGAAGGCGTTAGAAAAATACGGCAGTGCGTATAAGGCTGCAGAAGCTTTGGGAGTAAGTCCTGCAACGATTAGCCGTCGAATGCAAAAAATCTTTAAGTAAAGGTGAGATCCGGTTGTTTACATTACCAGAAACCAAATTTGATTTTGTTGGAGACGATTATATTTATGCTGAAATTTCACCTGAAATGAGCGAGGATAGTAACTTTAAGGCATTGGCGATCACGAACGAATTACGCAAGAGAGACCTACCTGGAGTTTTGGAAATTTGTCCGTCAAATGCATCATACCTTGTGCAATTTAATCCTGAAGTGATTTCAGCTCGGGATTTATTAGAATCATTAAAAGAAATTGATATGACAAAAAGCAATCCATCTGAGCTTAACTTGGAAATAAGAGTCATAGAAATTCCAATTTGGTATGACGATCCGTACACCGAAGAGTACAGTAAAAAATATCGTGAACGAAATGTCATAAAAGATGATATATCTAACTTTAATTTAGTCATGAAAGTAAATGGCTATACTGATAAAAAGTCGTTTATTGAAGCGCATTCCTCACATCCTTATTTATTAACAATGATGGGATTTATTCCAGGAACGGTTTGGGAATATCCTCTTGGGTTAGAGAAGAAGGATGTCTTGCAAGCTCCAAAATATATCAGTCCACGAACGAATACCCCAAGTAGAGCAGTAGGGGTGGGAGGCGCATTTACAGTTATTTATCCCTTCATGACTCCAGGAAGTTATCAATTAATCGGTTTATCCGCTGTTCCACTAGTGGACCACGAACAGAAATTAGCCGTTTTTAATGATTCTGTTTTTTTAGCTAAACCTGGAGATATATGGAAGCATCGACCTGTTAGCGAGGGGGACTATATGAATATTAGAAAGCAAGTAAAGCAAGGTACATATCAATATAAAATAAAAGAACTACATTTTTCACCAGAAGAATATTTTGCAAAAAGAAAGTCCTACATCCAAAAGCTAATGGAGGGCTTTTAAATGCTTTATATTGAAGATGCTGGATTTCAAACCTTTGTTGAAAATTTAGGAAGAAACGGTTTGTATCACCTTGGAGTACCTCCTTCTGGCGCCGCGGATCAATATTCTTTTTTATTAGGAAATATTTTAATGGGTCATCCTGAAAATTATGCCGCACTTGAAATGACTTTACTTGGTCCTAAAATAGAGGTTAGAAAAAAAACAGTGATTGCGATTACAGGAGCACCCATCGAGGCACTCCTTAACGGAAAGCCAATTCCTATGTGGGAAACGCTCTTGGTAAATGAAGGTGATCAATTAGTATTTAAGACGATATCAGCAGGCGTAAAATCTTATTTGTTTGTAGCTGGTGGCATTAAAAATATTCGTGATTCACAACATACTGTTAACAAATCCCTTTATGAGTCGAACCTATTTAATAAATTTCAAGTACGAGCGAAAGACGAACTTGAAATTGGCGAGCCGTTGCAAGGTGTTTTTCCTCTTATAGGAAGACAAATTCCTAATGAATACATTCCTACTTTTTCATCCATGAATGAAATTCGTGTTGTTATTGGTTTATCAAGCCATTGGTTAAGTGATAGGGGAATGAAGTCATTTCTTGATTCAGAGTGGAAAGTAAGTCTCGAATCAAACCACGTTGCTTATCGTTACTCAGGTTCACATATTGAGTTCAAACCATTTAAGTCACCTTTTGGTGCTGGCACACAATCACCAAATGTGGTTGACACAGTCTATCCAATTGGTGCAATTATGGCTCCAAATGAGGAGGAATTAATCTTGCTATTAAGAGATGCAACGACAGGTGGAGGCTTTGTAACAATTGGTGCAGCGATCAATGCCGACCTTGATAAAATTTCTCAATCAAGACCAACAACGACAACACGATTTAAGACGGTAACGGTAGAGCAAGCAATCGAAGCGAGATTAGAAAAGAAAAAGAAAATTTCGTCACTCATTGATTTGCTTAAATGATAAACATTTGAATAGGTTTTGATAACCATGTGAGCATAGCGTTCAAATTTATTGACACTAGTTTTTAATGGAACTACAATGGTTACAACGAGAGGGTGAATAATATGAAAAAAATTAGCAGCCGCTTTTCAATAGCGGTGCATATTTTAACATTGCTTTCACTGACTACGTCACCTTGTACGTCTGAATTCATTGCAGGGAGTGTCAAGACCAATCCAGTCATTATTCGTAGAATAATAGGCAAGCTAAAAAAAGCTGGGCTTGTTCAAGTTCAAGCTGGAACAGGTGGAGCCTACATTTTAAAGGAATTAGATGATGTTACGCTTCTTGATGTGTTTCGAGCGGTTGAAGTCATTGATCAAGATCTCCTTTTTAATTTTCACGACCATCCGAACCCTGCTTGCCCAGTAGGTGCGAATATTGAATCCGTTCTTCGCAAGAAAATGCGACAAGCCCAAAATGCAATGGAGCAATCATTGGCACAAGTAACGTTAAAAAGTCTGGTGACTGAACTTAATGAGAAAAAAAGCTCTGTATAGAGCTGATTTTTTCAAATTGTTGTAATCGATTTGGTTCTATCTATATCTTTTTTTGAATACTTTGTAACCATTTAGGTTACAATAAGCCCTCTCAAAAATTTGAATGTGAAAGGAAGTAGATTTTATGTCAATCGTTGTAACTGGTGCGACAGGATTTTTAGGAGAACTTGTGATCAAACATTTACTTAAAAAAGTACCTGCGAATGAAATTATTGCAAGTGTACGAAATGTAGAAAAAGCTTCAAAGCTTGCTGAGCTTGGAGTGGAAGTTCGTCAGGGTGATTACCTTGATCTAGAATCAATGAAATCGTCATTTGCTGAAGCTTCAAAGGTTTTATTTATTTCAAGCCCTGATACAGATAACACACTTCGCATTCGTCAACACGCTACAGTAGTACAAGCAGCAAGAGACGCAGGTGTTCAGCATATTGCCTACACTGGTTACGCGTTTGCTGAGGAATCTATCATTCCGCTCGCTCATGTTCATTTAGCGACAGAATATGCCATTCGCACAACGGGAATTCCATATACGTTTTTACGTAATGCGCTTTATACAGAAGTGTTTGTCAATCCTGAGCTTAAAGGTTCTGTAGAACGTGGAGCGATTGTAACGAATACTGGAAATGGAAAGATTAATTCCTTGACTCGAAGGGACCTTGCATTAGCTGCTGCTACAGTACTTACTGAGGAAGGTCATGAGAATAAGACGTATAACCTTGTAAATCCTCAAGCGTGGAGCTATGATGAGCTAGCTGAAATCGTTTCAGAGGTATCAGGTAAAAAAGTTGTCCACCAATCAGTTTCTTTTGATGAAATGAAATCAATTCTAACAAACGTAGGTTTACCTGAACCTGTTGCTGAGCTTTTTGCAGGCATTTACCATTCGATCTCTGAAGGGGAAACATCTAAAACATCAGATGATTTACAGACACTAATTGGAGCAGCAACCCCATTAAAAGACATGGTAAGAGAAGCATTACAATAAAAGATAAAAATGAATAAAGAGTTAAAATTGGTTTAATATTAAAAACAGACGATTGAATGAATCTGTTCGTTCGTCTGTTTTTTACACCATCATTTTTCTTATATAATAAAGGAGTAGCTGAGACTTATATTTTGTGTGGGCGGGAAGTCCTTCACTGTTTCATCCAATTGTCCTGTAGCTCCGTCCCCTTTTCACAAAAAGGTAAGTTGTTTAGCTATAATTTTCTGGCTTTGACACAAAGAATTTTTATATTTCCAATAAGGCTAAATGACTCATTGCAACTTTAAGAGGACTTATAAATATTGTTATCATTTTATATAGGGAGAAGTACGCAACAAAAAAAGGACGCCTTCGCGTCCTCAGTTTATCGATAACTACCTGCTTTTGTTTTGGTCATTTTACCATTTTCGACAAACCGTTCTAAGATATTCTTAATGACAATGGTGTTTTTAGACGTGTTTTTTAGTATAGGATTAGCTGCTTTTAAAGATTTTGCAGCCTCTTCGTAAGAAATCGCTTTTTTTGAATCTTTAACAATTTTGTACAATTGTGCTGCATAATTTCTTTTTCCCATTCATATCACCACCTAATCTAATCATTATATCATAAAGTTTTATAGTAAGGAAATTTTTACTGAAAGAAGAGGAGAAAGCCACATCTTTAACGATTTGCGCTGAATGGTCGTTATTTAAAATAAATAGCGTAATATTTGATCTTGGGATATCACCTTTTGCAGTCAATTCAAATAACATTTCCTCTGTAAGGCTTAACATGAACTCGAGTCGTTCTTTTTCAATTTGTCGATTTTATGTCAAGATCATCAAAAAGATTAATAACACATAAGTTTTCTGAAAAAAAGATAGCACTGACTAATTTGTAATGGTAAACTCCTAATATCATGTCAAAAAAAGAGTATAAATATATATAAAGGGGGCTACTCTGTGAAAGACTTGCATTCTTTTGCTTGGTATGCTGCTAGAATTTCTCCTCATTTACCGAAAAAAGCGTTTAAGCCTGTACCTGCTCGACTTTGGGGCGGGCTTGCTTATTTGCTTGTCGTTATTGGAGGATTTCTTTCAATCGGCTTACTCGAGCTCAATGTATTTTTTACGATTTGTATCTCAATGATATTAGGTGCCAGCTTTGCGGCAATGGGTTTTTTGGGGCATGAAATTTTACATGGTACCGTCGTTCGTAAACCATGGCTTCGTGATTTATTAGGAGCGATTGCTTTTTGGCCCTTAACGACTGGTCCGAGGCTATGGAGAAAGTGGCATAATTTAACCCACCATGTCCACACTCAGGATGAAGAACTTGACCCAGATGCTTGGCCAACACTTGAGAGAATATCGAAAAAACCGTTTTTACGCTGGATTTATCGATTACCTCACTCCTTCCGCGCATTTTTCAGTTTCGCATCATTGACGATTCAATTTTCAGCTCATTCTATGAAGATGTTTCTAATCTATCTCAAAGAATTCAACCCAAAAAAACGACCGGCAATCTTTATCGAAGCGATGCTTCCGTGGGCAACATGGATCGGCTTACTCGTTTGGGTTGGGCCACTAAAATGGCTTTTCATGTTTTTATTACCGTTACTTATTGCGAATTTGATTGTAATGGGTTATATTTCAACGAATCATCGCTTAAATCCTGTGGTGGAAGTTAATGATCCGTTAGCGAATAGTTTAACGGTTACTGTTCCGAAATGGGTGAACGTTCTTCACTTTAATTTCTCATATCATACGGAGCATCATTTATTCCCTGGAATAAGTTCAAAATATTACCCACTTGTAAAAGAACAAATTAAGCAAAAGTGGCCAGAACGTTATCATGAAATGCCATTAGGCAGAGCTCTTGTTGCATTATGGAAAACCCCACGCCTTTATCACAATAAAACAGATCTTATTGATCCGCATCAAGGAAAAGTCTATGGATCATTAGGCAATGGACTCGATCCAATAAACATTCAAGCAACAAAAGCGAAGAATAAGCAATCAATTTCATAGGAACTATGTACATTATTACAGAAATAGCTGGAAAGGGAGTCGTCTAACTTTGAGACGGACTCCCTTTTATTTGAGTAGCTAAAGGCATCGTAGCTCGAGGTCGGTTGCAACTTTTGCTACGAAAAAATCGTTTTCCAGTCAGAGTTTCCAGCGTTTTTCTTTTCATCGCTATATTCAAATAAACGTAAAAAATGAGAATCGTATAATGAATTCTGTTCATATTTGTAACGATGGCCGTGTCAAAAAAAACGATCTGTAATACATATAGATTATAGGGATATCGCTTTGTTTATGAGTTAGTATTGGAGCTATTTCAAAAAGGAACGATCAAGCATATACGTTAATTTATGGATATAAGGTGGGATGTATAAATGAAAGGCATTATACTCAGTGCTGGAAGAGGGACGCGGCTCAAACCACTTTCGTTTACTCAACCAAAAACTCTTCTTTCGATTGCAAACAAGCCTGTGATTAAATATTGCATTGAGAGCCTTTTAAATGTTGGAATTACAGAAATAGGTATTGTCATAAATCCGGATTATAAACAGGCATTTGAAGAACATCTGCGAGAAGAGAATCATTTAGGTATATCTATCACATTACTTTATCAATATGAGCAGAAAGGAATTTCAGATGCGGTTAAACAAGCAAAAGCTTTTATAGGTAAGGAACCGTTTCTTTTGCTACTTGGGGACAATCTCATTCAAGAATCACTTATTCAATTAAAAGAGTCCGTACAATCGAAGCAAGCGAATGCATCCATCATGTTAGCAAAAGTAAAAACACCTCAAGATTATGGCATTGCAGAAGTAAAAGGTAATCAAATTATACGAATTGTAGAGAAGCCTCAACAGCCTCAATCTGACCTTGCAGTTATCGGTGCATACGCATTTGATTCCTCTATCTTTCAAGCCATTGAATCGATCTTGCCATCTAAACGTGGTGAATATGAAATAACGGATGCGATTCAATGGTTAATTGACCAAAACTACCATGTAACATATACGTATACAGCGAAAAAGTATTCAGATGTTGGTACAATTGATCGATTATTAGAGGCTAACCGCTGGGTACTTGAAGAGATAGCAAAAAAAAGAACAATGATATCACCACATGCACAGTTAAAAAAATGTACCATTATTGAACCTGTCGTCATTGGAGGTGAATGCAAGATAACAAACGCAACGATTGGCCCGTATGTATCGATTCAATCAGGTGCTCAAATTACTAATTGTCGTATTAAGGAAAGCATTATTTTAGACAATGTAACACTAGAGTTTATTCAAGGAACAATTATCAATAGCGTATTTGGGAAGAACACAAAGATTATCAATAATCCAGGTAGAAAAGATAAATCAATTAGCTTTATAGTAGGAGAACATTCTTTTATATGTAATGATGGGGCAGAATAAAAAAACATTGGGGATAATAATTGTTAATTATTTCAAGTGTGATAAAATTATACTTGATTAAATCCACCTCTTTTAGTTTAATGAAATATATAGCTTTTTTTACTGGCTTCATCATTTCGTTAAAAATATTTGTGCATTGTCTAGAAGTAATTGGGTATTTGGTGAAAAACCGCTACAGTCCCCACTATTGTCAGTGCTGATAAAATTGTCTATACCTACTGAGTTCATTTAGGGCGGGGATGAAAAGTAAGTCGAAGCAAAGCTAGGAGATCTGCTTTTAGTTTTATCAGCTAAGCTTTGGAGCGAAGGATAAGAATTCGATATTTGAGGTACTTCTCTTCTGTACCTTAATTAAAGGACATGCCTTTGACGTTAACCCAAAAGGATATGCTTCCTTCGAAAAGGGAATTGCTCATAAAATGGCGAGAGAGGATATTTGCTAGAAGCGTACACCGTTGATCGATTAACGTATTTATAGGAGTCTATTTATCATAAAAAACTGAAAAATAATCAAGCAAAGGTGCGTTGCCAAATTGTCTGGAACGCTGAAAAGGGAAGACCGGTTAAAGTCCGGCACGGTCCCGCCACTGTATTGGGTAGTTTTATTACAACTTGTCACTGAACCTGTTTCGGGAAGACGTAATAAAATGATGACCCTAAGTCAGGAGACCTGCCTTTGTGTACGCCTTCAATGCCTACGGGGAAATAGGTAGAAGTGCTGGATATCCATGCTTTTTTCTACGCGCATGTTTACTGCACCTCTATTTATGGGTGCAGTTTTTTTATTGTCATGTCATCAATCAATCAATCGATTAATAAAAATTCGGAGGAGATTAAAAATGACGACTTGGAATTTAACGGGAACCCAAAAGCACATGCTGATTTGTAATGGATCAAGCTGTATGCGTAAAGGTGGAGAAGAGGTCACGGTAGCAATTCGTGATGAAATCAAAAATCTTGGCCTTGATGAAGCCATTCATACGACACGTACACGCTGTAATGGAAGGTGCAAAGATGCATGTGTAGTGATTGTCTATCCAGAAGGAACGTGGTACAAAGCAATTGATCCAGAAATCGGTCGGAAGATTGTAAATAATTATCTCTCTGTTGAAGAGGATTTAAAGAATTATGTATCCTATCAATTTCAAGAGGACGGAATGACTCGATTAAACAAAGATGAAACGCATGAAGGAATTTTAAAAATAGAAAAAGAGAAAGCATAATCAGCCTTTTGAATTTCATACTAACTAGGCAGAATGACTTCCTCAATTTAAAAGACAACATCTAAGGGAGCGGCATCAGAATAAAATGGCATTACTTCAGATTGATACGCGGGAGAATAAAAGGAGGCGTTCGTAATGGTTGGAAAGTTACTCGTTGTTGGCTTTGGACCTGGTAGCTTCGAACACATCACCAAACGTGCACAGGAAGCTATTCAAGAAAGTGATTGTGTGATCGGTTATAAAACCTATGTCGAGCTCATTCAAGACTTATTAATCGATCAGGAGATTATTAGCACAGGAATGTCCGAAGAAGTAACACGGGCGCAAGCGGCTGTACGTCTTGCAGAAGAAGGAAAAAAGGTTGCGGTTATTTCAAGTGGTGATGCTGGTGTATACGGCATGGCAGGCCTTATTTATGAAGTGTTAATTGAAAAAGGCTGGACAGAAGAAAAAGGTGTTGATGTAGAGGTCATACCAGGGATTTCTGCGATTAATTCATGCGCTTCCTTGTTAGGTGCACCTGTCATGCATGATGCATGTACGATAAGTTTAAGTGACCATTTAACACCTTGGAAGCTGATTGAAAAACGAATTGATGCTGCGGCACAGGCCGATTTTGTCATTGCCCTATATAATCCAAAAAGCGGGCGCAGAACGAGACAAATTGTCGAAGCCCAAAAAATTCTACTAAAATATCGTTCCCCTGACACCCCTGTTGGTCTTGTTAAAAGTGCCTATCGTGATAGAGAAAAGGTGATTCTTACAAATTTAAGCGAGATGCTGGAACATGATATTGGCATGCTAACGACCGTTGTTATAGGTAACTCTTCAACGTTTCTCTATGATAATAAAATGATTACACCACGGGGATACCAGCGAAAATACACACTTCATACGACTGAACAGCGATTGCGGCCACATGAGAGATTACGACACGAGAATGAACCTTGGGCTCTGCATCAAGGAAAAGAGGATAATGTTACGAACAAACAAGAGAAGATTGCAATAGCCGAGAAGCCTAGGGAAAGTACTTTAAGTATCGCAACAGAAGCTCTTGAGCGTGTTCGTATGCAGACTGAGGAAACAAAAGCGGATGACACTAAGCCTATTGCACCTGTTCAACAACAAATTGAATCAATTTTTGAACTAGCGGTTAGTCCAGGGATTGTTAACAAAAAGTTTACACCTGTTCAAATGATGACGCTCGCTGAAGTCGTTGGTGACAAAGGAAGCATGGAGTACACGCCTCATCATCAGATAATTTTAAGCATTCCGACAACAGATCCTGATGTGATTACAAAAAAGTTAACAGAGGTTGGCTTTATATTAAATCCAGTGGGTGACGTCTTTCAACTAAAAGCTTGTGACTTTTGTGAAGGGGAGAAAAAAGATTCGATTCCCTATGCAGAGGAGCTACATAAAAAGCTTGGTGGCATCGAGCTTCCAAAAGAGCTAAAGCTAGGATTTAACGGCTGTGGGATGGCTTGCTACGGAGCAGTAAATGATGATATTGGCATCGTCTTTCGAAAAGGAAAGTTTGACTTGTTTTTAGGTGCTAAAACGGTCGGTCGAACAGCTCATCCTGGACAAGCGGTTGCAGAAGGGATCGAGCCTGATAAAATCGTAGAAACCATTGAAAAGATTATTTATGAGTACAAGGAAAAAGGGCATCCAAATGAGCGGTTCTTTAAGTATTTTAAACGTGTTCAAGAGGTACAAGGCTTCAAGTACAAAGACATCGCTCCAAAAATTGAACTAGAGCCTGCCCCGTGTGGTGACTAAATAAGTATGACACATTGTAAGGATTAAAGGAGGAGTTTGAACATGAAAGCAGTATTATTAGTCGGGCACGGAAGTCGGGACCCTGAAGGTAATGAACAAGTAAGGCAATCAATTGAACAATTAAAATCGCAAATTGAGGAGAATTTTTTGCTTGAAACATGTTTCCTAGAGTTTGAATCACCGAATGTCAATCAAGGAATTGATACTTGCGTTGCAAAAGGAGCAACACATGTTTATGTAATCCCAATCATGCTCCTTGCAGCAGGTCATTCAAAAATACATATTCCAGCTGCAATCGACCAAGCAAAAGAAACCTATCCAGATGTTCATTTTACTTATGGAAGGCCGATCGGCATGCATCAAGAAACGATTGAAATTTGTAAAAGCCGCTTACAAGAGGTAGAAGAACTACCTACTGAAAAAGATGAAGAAACCGCCATTTTATTGCTAGGAAGAGGCGGCAGTGACCCTGATGCGAACAGTGATTTATATAAAATTACGCGTTTGTTGTGGGAAAATCTAAATTATAAAATTGTTGAAACAGCTTTTATGGGGGTGACCGATCCCCTTGTACGTGAGGGGGTTGAGCGTTGTATAAAGCTAGGCGCAAAACGAGTGATTATACTTCCGTATTTTTTATTTACAGGAATCCTAATTAAACGTTTAGAAGAGATGATTGTAGAATTTGAAGCAGAGTATCCTGGTTGTGAATTTAAGTTGGCCGAGTATTTTGGTTTTCACACAAAACTGCAAACGATCTTGCTTGACCGTATTCATGAAGCACTCCAAGAAAATGTCAAAATGAACTGTGATACGTGTCAATATCGCATTGCTGCGATGGAACATATTGATCACCATCATCACGACCATCACCACCATCACCACCATCATCATGAGGTGCATAAATCATGATTCTTTGCTTAGCTGGAACAAGTGATGCAAGGGCGTTGGCACTTGAAATTAAAAAAGCCGGTTATTCCATTTTAACGACTGTTGTAACTGAAAATGCAGGGAAAGAAATGAAGGCATATGGGCTAGATGTCCATGTTGGTCGCTTGACAAGTGAGCAATTTGCTTCCTTTATTGAACAGCATGGGGTAAAAGCCGTAGTTGATGCGAGCCATCCATTCGCGGAAGAAGCGAGTAAAAATGCGATTCAAGGGGCAGCACATGCAAATGTTCCTTATATTCGTTATGAAAGAGAGACTCAGACATTTCAACAGAAAAATGTTACGGTTGTATCGAGCTACGGGGAAGCGGCAGAAAAAGCAGCAGAGAAAAAAGGCGTGATTATGCTAACAACAGGAAGCAAAACACTACAAATTTTTGCTGAAAAACTATTGAATCTACCTGACACTCGTGTTGTTGCACGGATGCTTCCACGAAAGGATAACATGGAGAAATGTGAACAGCTCGGTTTTCCGCAAAAAGACATTGTGGCGATCCAAGGTCCTTTTAGTAAAGAGTTTAATCGGGCACTATACAAACAATATGGGGTCACTGTAATGGTAACAAAAGAAAGCGGTAAAGTAGGCACCGTTGATGAAAAAGTAGAGGCGGCAGCAGAGCTTGGCATTGAAACGATCATGATTAAGCGCCCTTCTGTTGAATACGGGACCGTTTACTCTGATTTTACAGCTGTTATAAATCATTTAAATCAAACGTTCGAATAAATATGGAGGAGAGTTTTTATGGATTTTCATACAGAGTTTAAGCCAATTACAATTCAGCCTCAAGAAATTGAAGGAAAAAGCTTTGAAGTCATTGATGAGGAATTTGGAGAACATTCGTTCACAGAAGAGCAATATCCAATTGTTCAAAGAGTGATTCATGCTTCAGCGGACTTTGAGTTAGGGCGTAGTCTTGTTTTCCATCCGAAAGCAATTGAGGCTGGAATTCAAGCGGTTCGAAGTGGAAAAATTGTTTATGCCGATGTCCAAATGGTTCAAGCTGGTGTGAGCAAACCGAGAATTGAGAAGTTTGGAGGAAAAGTCAAGGTTTATATCTCTGATCAGGATGTCATCGAAGAGGCGAAACGCCTGAATACAACAAGAGCGATTATTTCTGTTAGAAAAGCATTAGAGGAATGTGACGGCGGGATTTTTGCGATTGGAAATGCCCCAACAGCATTACTTGAGCTCATTCGCCTTGTAAAGGAAGGTGTGGCAAAGCCAGGGCTAATCATTGGTTTGCCTGTTGGATTTATTTCAGCAGCTGAATCGAAGGAAGAATTAGCGAAACTGGATGTGCCTTTTATCACAAATGTCGGTCGGAAAGGCGGTAGTACCGTTACAGTTGCAGCGTTAAATGCAATTTCAATCCTCGCTGAAAAGGCATAAACAATGATGGAAAATATGAAAAAAAAGAAAGAAATGCGTCATGGATACACAACAGGGGCATGTGCAACAGCAACAACTAAAGCAGCATTAATTGCTTTGATTTCTGGAGAACCACAAACAGAGGCAACCATTTATCTACCAATTAAAAAATTTGCCACGTTTGAGATGGTGAGCTGTGAAAGGGTCGGACAAGGAGTAGAAGCAGGCACCATTAAAGACGGTGGCGATGATCCGGATGCTACGCATGGTGCTTTAATTAAATCAACCGTGTCTTGGAGTGACACTCCAGGAATTACGTTGGAAGGGGGGATAGGGGTTGGTCGTGTGACAAAGGCGGGACTGCCCGTTCCGGTAGGTGAAGCTGCGATCAATCCTGTTCCTCGAAAAATGATCCTTGAAACCGTTAATGAGGTATTGGAAAAGCACGGGATTTCTAAAGGGGTAAACGTCGTAATTTCTGTTCCAGATGGTGAGGAAATCGCCAAAAAAACCTTAAATAGTCGCTTAGGGATTATTGGAGGCATCTCAATTTTAGGAACTAGAGGGACCGTGGTTCCTTTTTCTAGCTCTGCTTATATGGCAAGTATCGTACAAGCAATCAGTGTAGCGAGAGCAAGCAACTGCGATCATGTCGTCATAACAACAGGGGGCAGAAGTGAGAAGTTAGGAATGAAGCAGTACCCAGACCTGCCTGAGGAAGCGTTTATTGAAATGGGAGATTTTGTTGGGTTTACGTTAAAACAATGTAAACGACAAGGAATCAAAAAGGTATCCATGGTCGGCATGATGGGAAAGTTTTCAAAAGTTGCCCAAGGTGTTATGATGGTTCACTCCAAAAGCGCTCCTGTTGATTTTCATTTCTTAGCAGAAGTAGCTGGAAAAGCAGGTGCAAATGAATCCATCCTGGAACAAGTGCGTGAGGCGAACACTGCTTCTCAAGTTGGGGATCTGTTATATGAAAATAATTTTGCCGATTTCTTTAGAATCCTTTGTGAACATTGCTGTTCGTCAGGTTTAAAGGAAGTTGGAGGCGGTCTTTTTATTGAAACAAGCTTATATTCGATGAAAGGAACGTTTTTTGGAAAGGCGGCTATTGATGAAAGAGAACATTAAAATGATTGGGATCGGAGATGAAGGAAAGGAAAGTCTCCTCCCATTGTATGAAAAGTGGATTGATGAAAGTGAAGTATTAATAGGCGGAGAAAGGCAACTGTCTGTCTTTCCAGATTATCAAGGTGAAAAGGTTGTCATAAAAGGCGGACTTCAATCACTTGTGGAACAATTACAAAACGAAACAAGACGTGTTGTGATTCTCGCATCAGGAGATCCTTTATTTTATGGAATTGGCGGCTATTTATCGAAAAAGGTGGAGCTCGACATTTATCCTTATTTAAGCTCGATACAGCTTGCTTTTTCAAAAATAAAAGAACGCTGGCACGATGCTTACATAACAAGTGTCCATGGACGAAGTATGGATGGGCTTGTTCAGCGTATTGATGGGCAATCAACGGTAGCACTGCTTACCGATTCGGATAATCACCCAGGACGTATTGGGGATTATCTACTTTCATATGGTATGACAGAGTATCGTGCGTTTGTCGCTGAAAATCTTGGTGGAAAGAATGAACGTTGCAGTTGGTACGAGCTAGGAGATTTAAGCTCGGTAGATTTTTCCCCACTAAATGTCGTGATTTTAAAAAAAGTGGCAGAAGGTCCATCTTGGGCGTTTGGAATTAACGATGAAGAGTTTTATCAAAGAAAGCCTGAAAAAGGGTTGCTTACAAAAAAAGAAATTAGAACCTTAAGCTTGGCTGCACTAAATTTAAAAAAAGATAGTGTTTTTTGGGATATAGGAACGTGTACAGGATCAATGGCAATTGAAGCGGCGAGGATCGCGAAAGAAGGAAAAGTCTTTGCAATTGAAAAAAATGAGCATGATTTAAAAAATTGTCGGCTAAACATGGTGAAGTTTCGCACAGATTTTCACGTTGTCCAAGGAAAAGCACCAGAAAAGCTCGACCATTTTTTAGATCCAGATGCCGTTTTTATTGGCGGGACAGCCGGTGGAATGGAGGATATTCTTGACGTTTGCTGTTCACGGCTAAAGGCTAGCGGTCGAATTGTCTTAAACGCCGTCACAATTGAAAATTTGGTCCAAGCAGTAGAAGGCTTTAAAAAAAGAGGCTTTGAGACTGAGATAACACTTGCGCAAATTTCACGAAGTAAACCAATTCTTAATCTAACTCGTTTTGATGCATTAAACCCGATATACATTATTACAGCAAAGCGCAAAGAGAGGAATGGAACATGATAGGAACATTGTATGGTTTAGGAGTAGGACCTGGAGATCCTGAGCTTTTGACGGTCAAAGCGTTTCGGAAGCTGAAGGAGTCGCCAGTTATCGCCTACCCGAAAAAAAGAAAAGGGAGTAAAAGCTACGCTCAACGTATCATTGATGTCTACGTAAATCCTAGTGAAAAAGAAATGCTGGGGCTTGTGTTTCCGATGACAAAAGATCCGGTAATCCTTGAACGGGAATGGTCCAATACGGTCGAAGCTGTCTGGGAAAAACTACGGGAGGGAAAAGATGTTGCGTTTGTTACCGAAGGGGACCCTCTATTGTATAGTACATTCATTCATATGATGAACCTGATGAAGGAGCGCTATCCTGAAGTCTTGATACAGACTGTACCAGGTATTTCTTCGATTAATGGTGCGGCATCCAGACTTGGTATTGCCCTTGCTGAAGGGGATGATCATGTGGCGATTATTCCAGCAAGAGATGATTATGAAACGATGAAAAAAGCAATTGTTGAGAATGATTGTGTCATTTTTATTAAAGTGGCAAAGGTAATAGATTTAATGCTTCGTATTCTTCGTGAGCTTGATTTACTTGACCGAGCTTCTGTCGTCACGAAAGTAACCTCTGATGAAGAAATTGTTTGGAACGTTCAAGAACTAGAGCGAGCGGAACTCGAATATTTAACGTTAATGGTGGTTAGAAAATAATGAAAATAACGATTATCGGTGCAGGACCCGGAGATCCTGATTTAATTACTGTAAAAGGCTTAAAGCTGCTTCAAGAAGCAGACGTTGTTATGTATGCCGACTCCCTTGTTAGTACTGAGCTAATTGAACGAGCAAAACCGAATGCGGAAGTCATTAAAACGGCAGGCATGCATTTGGAGGAAATGGTTGCGCTTATGGTGGACCGAGTACAAAAGAATAAAAAAGTCGTGCGTGTCCATACAGGTGATCCAGCTGTATATGGAGCGACGATGGAGCAGATTGCTCTTTTACATAAAGAAGGCATTAAAGTTGATATTATACCAGGTGTCAGCTCTGTGTTTGCTGCAGCTGCCGCAGTAGGTGCCGAATTAACGATTCCTGACTTAACCCAAACGGTGATTTTAACCCGTGCTGAAGGGCGTACACCAGTTCCTGACACAGAAAAGCTTCGGGATTTAGCAAAGCACCATTGCACCGTTGCCTTATTTTTAAGTGCGACACTAACAAAAAAAATTGTTAAGGAGTTTCTCGATGCAGGTTGGAGCGAGAAAACTCCTGTTGCTGTTGTATATAAAGCAACATGGCCAGATCAAAAAATTCTTCGTTCGACACTTGAGCGCCTTGATGAAGACATGAAAGCAAATGGCATGCGCAAGCAAGCAATGATTTTAGCTGGATGGGCACTCGATGAACAGATTCATAATAAAGACTACCGATCAAAGCTCTATGACAAAGCATTTACGCATGGTTTTCGAAAAGGAGTGAAAGAATGACACTCTTATTAGAAGAAGGAAAGGCAGTTACGATAAAACAGCAGGAAAACTACGCCATTGTAGCCATAACCAAACATGGAGTGAACCTGGCACGAAAATTACTCAGTTCATTTCAAAATGCTGATTTATATTATATGGAAAAATTTAAAAAAGGAGATGAAGAAGCTAAACATATTCAATTATTTACAGGAAGTGTTCGTCTCCTTCTTCCATCTCTCTTTCAGTCCTATAAAGGGATTATTATGATCATCTCGCTTGGTGCAGTTGTCCGAATGATTGCGCCTCTATTAAAAGATAAGAAGACAGACCCTGGCGTTGTAGTCCTTGATGATAAGGGCGAGTATGCTATTAGTGTTCTTTCTGGTCATTTAGGCGGTGCAAATGAATTAACAAGAGAGGTGGCGGAAAATCTTGGAGCAATTCCTGTTATCACCACCGCATCAGATGTGCAGCAAACCATTCCAGTGGACTTATTCGGTAAAAGGTTTGGCTGGGTTTGGGATTCAGCAGAGAAGCTAACACCGGTAAGCGCTTCGGTGGTGAATGAAGAGCATGTAGCAGTGATTCAAGAATCAGGGGAGAAAAACTGGTGGACCTATGATCGACCGATTCCTGAGAACATTAAGCTTTATGAATCCATCCAAGAAGCTTTGTGCGCAGAGCCTGACGCAGCGCTTGTGATTACTCATCGAAACCTAACGGAGAACGAAAAATTAATCATTAAAAATGGTGTCGTGTACCGACCAAAGGTAATTGTTCTCGGTGTTGGTTGTAACCGTGGAACATCAAGCCAGGAAATTGAAAAGGTAATCCTTGATACACTAGCAGAATTAAATTTTTCAATTAAAAGTGTAAAAGCGATTGCTACGATTGATTTGAAAAAAGATGAAATCGGTTTATTAGAGGTGGTCCAAAAATACAATTGGGACTTCGCTTATTATCCAGCAGAACATTTGAACAAAGCTGAAATAAGTGAGCCTTCAGAAACCGTCTTTAAATTCACTGGAGCCTATGGTGTAAGTGAGCCTGCTGCACGTCTTTATAGTGGAGCGAAGGAGCTAGCACTTGTTAAGAAGAAATCAGGTAACGTGACGATTTCAGTTGCTGTGATTCCAAACGAAAGTAGCATGATATGAGGTGTAGAAGATGACAGAGCGACGATTAGTTATTGCTGGAACAGGGAGCGGAGTTGGTAAAACAACCTTAACGATTGGGCTGATGTCAGCACTTAGAAAAAAAGGGTTTACGGTGCAAGGCTTTAAATGTGGACCTGACTACATTGACCCTTCTTATCACACGGCTGTTACAGGTAGACCATCACGAAACCTTGATAGCTGGATGCTTCAAAAGGAAACGGTTCTTGATATTTATGCAAGAGGCAGTGAGGGAGCCGACATTTCGATCATTGAAGGTGTAATGGGCTTCTTCGATGGAAAAAACCCAAAAACGAATGAAGGCAGTACGGCAGAAATTAGTATGATCACAGAAAGCCCTGTCGTTCTTGTTGTCAATTGTGCTAGTATGGCCAGGAGTGCAGCAGCAATTGTTAAAGGCTTCCAGTGTTTTGCAGAGGGGCCAAACATTGTTGGAGTGATTGCAAACAAAGTTGGGAGCGAAGGGCATTTTAAGCTTGTAAAAACAGCAATTGAGCAGGAGTGCAATATACCAGTCATCGGCTATCTAACAAGAGAGATGGACATTGAAATTCCAGAAAGACACCTGGGATTAATACCATCCATTGAGCGAGGTGAGCTTGATCCGTTTTTTGACCGTCTCGGAGAGCTTGTCTTAGATTCTGTTTCCATTGATCAGCTCTTGGAATTAGCGACGGCTCCGTCACTAAGCCAAAGGGAATCTCCATCTATTTTTACGAGGAAGGAAGAGGCTTCTGTTCGACTTGCTGTAGCGAAGGATGCCGCTTTTAATTTTTACTACCAAGAAAATATCGAGATCCTTGAGTCCCAGGGTGCAGAAATTGTTTATTTTTCTCCTCTTGCAGGTGAACGGTTACCAGAGCACATTGATGGGCTTTATTTAGGTGGAGGATTTCCAGAAGAGTTTTTAGAAGAATTAGCGAAGGGGACCGAAGTAAAACAGTCGTTACGTGAAGCTATTTTAAATGGGTTACCTACGCTTGCTGAGTGTGGTGGATACATGTATTTGACAGAATCAATCGAAGGAACGGACGAAAAATCGTTTGAAATGGTTGGAATCATTCCTGGAAAAGTGAAGATGCAAGAAAAACTTGTAGCTCTAGGTTATAGAGAAATTATCGGTGTGAGCGGAAACTATCTCTTGCCAGATAACGTGAAAGCCAAAGGCCATGAGTTTCATTACTCAACATTTTATTCCGAGCAGGATCTACCATATGCTTATGAAACAAAAGGGATGCGCGGAATGAAAAAAGAAGGCTATATGAATGAAAATTTGATCGCAGGCTATACACATTTTCATTTTGCTTCCTGCCCAGAGATGGTAACAAACTGGATTCAAAAATGTAAGGAAATAAAACGAAAAAATAAAATTTCACGATAAACGAGTAGCGGTACCTTTAATTTTTTAAAAAGAAAGAATTTAAGTAAGGAGCACAAAAAAGTGGACATGTCACAATTAACTTCAATTCCATCACTTAGTTTACAAACGGGAAACGAGGTCCGATACTATCTAACGACGTTAACAAAACCACTTGGAAGCCTCGGAAAGCTTGAAGAATATGCTGTTTCCTTAGCAGAAATGACCAACGAGACGTTTCCGACGGTTACACCTCCTGGGGTTATCGTGTTTGCAGCTGATCATGGAATTACTGCTGAAGGGGTTTCTGCTTATCCACAGGAAGTAACGGCCCAAATGGTCACGAACTTTTTAAATGGCGGCGCCGCCATAAATGTATTTAGCAAGCAAATTGGTGCCCTTTTTCAAATCGTTGATATTGGTGTTGCCTCCGACATAGAGCGAGAAGGCCTTGTTAAAAAGAAAATCCGATTTGGTACAGCAAATACGTTAGTGGAAGATGCGATGACAAGAAGTGAGGTAGAAGAAGCACTTCTAATAGGATTTACACAGGCTGAAGAGATCATTAAGAAAGGTGCAAAATGTCTTCTGCTTGGAGAAATGGGGATTGGAAACACAACAACGAGCAGTGCTATTTTAGCTGTCTTAAGTGGGAAAGACGTTAAAGAGCTTGTAGGACAAGGGACAGGAATTTCTGAAGAGAGAGTTGTCCATAAGCAAAAAATCATTGAAAAGGTAATTCGCAAAAGAAACCCAGATCCAAACGATCCCATCGACATCCTTTCAAAGCTAGGAGGGCTTGAAATAGCTGGTATGGCAGGTGCGATGCTTTCAGCTGCACATCATCGAATCCCCATTCTTGTAGATGGCTTCATTTCCTCAACTGCAGCACTTATTGCGAAAGCCATTTCAAGCAAAGTTTCCGACTATATGTTTTTATCCCACCGTTCAGTGGAACCAGGGCATGATACTGTAATTCAATTGTTGGAAAAACAGCCTATTTTAGATTTGGAGCTTCGCTTAGGAGAAGGGAGTGGATCAGCCATTGCCTTTCCTATTCTTCAATCAGCGACGTTAATGCTTAAGGAAATGGCAACATTCACTTCAGCGGGGGTTTCAACCAAGGATCAAACCAATTAGACTAGAACACAAATCGAATGTGTTGTTCAATAGCAGGAAAGGAGCGCCTGAATGATGAAAACGATTGACCTATTAAAAGCGAGAAGAGCAATACGAAATTATGAAAACCGCAAAGTAGAAAAAGAGAAGATCGAATACTTACTTGAAGCGGCGACTTTGGCACCGACAGATCGGCTGCGTGAACCCTGGAGCTTTTATGTGATTCAAGATGAAGCAAAAGAGCGTTATGAAGAATTAGCAAAAGAATTTTTATTGGAACGGTTTCCAACAAAGCCTAATTTAGTAGAGAGCTCCTTAAAAGTAGTTTCAACAACACCTGTTATGATTATTGTAACCTCTGATCTTGTAATTGATGATGAAGATGCTTCAGAAGACAATGAATACGCGGTTTGTTGCGCGATTCACTCTATGTGGTTAGCTGCGAGTGAGCTCGGTTTAGGATTTGTTTGGCGAACAAGAGGGGTTGGGCTCGTTCGGGATTCTCGATTACATACATTTATTGGGGCACCAGAGAATAAAAAAATTATCGGTACGATCTTTCTTGGCTACCCAGACAAAGAAGCTCTTAATAGCATGAAGCCGTCGAAACGTACTCCTTATCACGAAAAAACAGTTTGGCTTTAAAAGTCTAAAAGATAAAATCATTGAGGAGACAGTTTAGGACGCTGTCTCTTTTGCTATAATTTAAAATGTTTGATAACTTTTGTACCAAGGTATTAATATAATAAGCCTAATTAATTGACTTCTTAAACTGTAAGCGTTAGGATTACAGTACTCTTCCATAAGAAGGAGCCGAATTGTGTGAAAAGCGAATTTACAATTGCCGTACACAGTCTTGTCTATCTTGCTTATTTGCCAGAGCATATGGCGAGCAGTGAAATGATCGCAGAAAATGTAGCAACGAATCCAGCAAGAATTCGAAAAATCATGAGTTGTCTAAGAAAAAATGGGTTTGTAACGACGAAAGAAGGAAATGGTGGAGGCTATATATTAAATAGCAACCCACAAGAACTGACATTAGCTCATATCTATCAAGCAGTTTCACATGGTACACTCAAACCCCATTGGAGCAGTGGTAACCCTGAGGAATCATGCCCTATTTCAGCTAATATGCATGTCGTTATGAATCAAATTTTTCATGATGCAGAAAATTATTTTGAAAAATATTTAGAAACAATAACCATTAGTTCAGTATTGGCGGACATAAAATTATGCCCTTAGACCTAGGATTTTATTTAACCTTTGTGTTACTTTTTTGAGTACAGTTGAAGGTATTCATAGAAGCTTAGATTTATACCCTTTAAATGGTGGTGAATAATAATGGAAAATAGTCATAATAAACGTTTCGTAATTGGAGATTGGGTGAAGGGAAAGCTTAAAAACGGTGAATTGTTACATGGTTTTATTCAAACGATCGATCCAATAAAAGACATTATTAGAGTTCATGTTGTTGCATGTGAAAATGAAGATACGATTGGGAGTACAATTGGACTTCCGAGTAATGCCGTTCAGCTCATACCAAACACACAGGTAAATAACGAAGAACAAATCTATACACTGATTGATCTTGCGTTATTAACGAAAGATGAGCAATGGTTTAACGAACTTACGACAGCATTAAAAACCGTAGAAAAAACAAATGCGAACAATAAACCAATTGCAAGTGATTCAAATTTCGGAAGCAGTGTATGGTAAGAAAAGTGTAGGTGGAATGAAAGGAGCGCTAAAACGCACATGCTGATACAGCTGTGTTGAATCCTGTTGGGTACTATTTTAAAGAGTCATGTCTTAAAATGAGACAAGGCTTCGAACAGGTTGCACAAAGGATTAAGCAAAGCGGTGTCGATGCTGAAGGAAAAATGGGTAGCATTTTTTGTTACCCATCATCACGGTGATCATGCCCAATACTATACAGCTCTTGATACGCCTCCAGAGCATGACGAAATCGTGAAGACGGACAAAGATATCGATATCTTACTCGACAAGCGTGAAGATTTCTTAGATGGTGTTTGGAACCATATTTCTATGTAGCACGAGAAGAATTTGTCATTACGAACCCTTCCAAAGGCTCACATATCCATTAATTCATGATCGTGATTTGAAATATTGATCGAGGCTGGGACATAACGAACGTGTATGATTGAAAAGCGATTGCTATGCAGCAACGATCATAACGTTCGGATGTCTCATAAATAAAAACTCTTTTGTCCCAGCCCCTTTTTAAGCTTTCTCTTACAAATTTGCTCTTCTTAGCATGAAAGCTCTAAACAATGTTCAAATTTGTTTTAGTGAAAATACTTCTTTGTTCCAAATCTTCTTCGAACTTCCCATTCATCTATAACTTGATGTGATATAATGCTATCTTGATAATCTATATGATCACTAAATGAAGTAAGGGGATTTTAATGGACTTTTCGATACAGTATCTCTCCTTTTTTGTTATTGAAGTCGACGGCCAAGGGGAGCAAGCGGATAAACGTTATAAGCACTACCAAACATTAGATGAAGCAGCATATGTTGAGAGCGCACTGAAAGAATTTCTTGATGGTGAATTAATGAAAGTTGCAAAACGAAAGGTAGAGCGAAACCCTAAATCTGAACAAGTACCTACAAAAATTGGTCGTTTTATCGTCGAGCCTGGCTATGACATTGACACAAACCCAAATTATAATCTTTTTAACCGAATTCGGTTGGCTACTTCTGCTGAAGATTTTAAAATGAATAGTGAGGAACTAGTGCGCGCATACAAAGATACGAGTGCGATTCGTGGAGGAGCGATACTTGTTATCCGTGCAAAATTAACAAAGTATATGGATGATCCATTTGTGTTTGTTTTAAAATGTGATTTTGAGCAAAAGGTAGCTAGCATCTCTGATGAAAAAACACTAATCCGACATGTAGAAAGGGCAATCACAACAAAAAACATGAAATCGATCCAATACCCGTTCATGCCAGAAGAAGGCATGGTTGAGGAATGGGAGCTGAAAATTCACCAATCCTCCCATGCGCGTTACTTTGAAGACTTTTTAAAGTTTGTAGAATACAATCAATCCATGCCTGAAATCGTCAAAACACAGGTCATACAAATCGCCCAGCAGCATATTGCTGAAACGTATGCGGAGGAAAGCCCTGAACGCCAGCAAGAGGAAGAGTATATGGAAGCATGGTCAAACACACCTGTGCGAGAGCTTCAGGAAAAATGGACGCCAGAGCAAGTCGTCGAAGCTTCTGCACCGATAGTCGAGCAGCAGCCAGAGCTGCCACTCAAGCTCAAGCTTGACCATATTGATGTAAAGGCATTGCTGTCGGATTTCGGAGAATCACTTCATATTGGGAAGATAAACGGGAAATACGTGATCGTCATTGAAGGAGATTCATTTACGTTTGAGAAGGGCGTTTCACCCGTGGAGTTTTTGAAGCCTGATTCGCTTGAGGATGTGTTGAAGAGGGTTGGTAGATAGTACAATGTAGATTAAGCATTATTCATTCACTCATCTTAAATTTTTCGATATACTAGGCTCATATAAAATAGACAGCAAGGGAATGAATACATGTTGAAATTGGTTTCGTGGAATGTGAACGGACTTAGGGCTTGTGTGCGCAAAGGATTTCTAGATTATTTTGCAGAAGTGGATGCGGATATTTTTTGCATCCAAGAAACAAAATTACAAGAAGGACAAATTCAGCTCGAATTAAATGGCTACGAGCAGTATTGGAATTATGCTGAAAAAAAAGGGTATTCAGGTACTGCCATTTTTACGAAGAGAAAGCCAATATCCGTTAAATATGGTGTCGGGAATGAAGAGCATCAAACAGAAGGACGGATCATAACGTTAGAATTTGACGATTTTTATCTAGTAAATGTCTATACGCCGAATGCAAAGCGAGATTTATCAAGACTTGACTATCGCTTAATTTGGGAGGATGCATTCCGTATGTATCTTAAAGAATTAGACACGATTAAACCAGTTATCCTATGTGGCGACTTGAATGTTGCCCACCAAGAAATCGATTTAAAAAACTCAAAATCAAATAAAGGTAACTCTGGATTTACGGATGAAGAACGATTGAAAATGACAACATTGCTTTCAAGTGGTTTTATCGATACGTTTCGATATTTTTATCCTGAAAAGGAGGATGCCTATACTTGGTGGTCCTATATGGCTAAAGTTAGAGACAGAAATATAGGGTGGAGAATTGATTATTTTATTGTGTCAGAGAGACTGAAAGACAGACTAATTGACGCGGAAATCCATTCACAAATTCTCGGAAGTGATCACTGTCCTGTTGTTTTAGAAATGAAATGCTAGCAAGTAACAGAGCGACATCGCAAAGTAAATAGAAAAAATTCCAATGACCAATGGTGAAAAAGATTCCATTGGTTTTTCTCTTTATATGGTTCTTTATTTTATCAAGACATGCCATCAAAATAATAAAGAACATTATTTAGGCATAAAATTTCAATTAATAAAGGAAAAAGAAGTACAATAGAAGTAAATTTCTACATATAAATGAGGTATTTTACTATGGAGGCTACAGGTCTTGTTTTAGAGGGCGGTGGCATGAGAGGGCTCTACACTGCAGGCGTACTGGAATATTTTTTGGAGCAGAATCTGTACTTTCCTTACGTGATTGGTGTATCAGCTGGTGCTTGTATGGCTGCTTCCTATTTATCGCGACAAGAAGGCAGAAACAAAAAGGTAAACATCGAGTTAGTGAGCGACCCTCGCTATTTATCTTTTCGTAATTTCATTCGTAAACGAGAGCTATTCGGGATGGATTTTTTATTCGATGAAATTCCTACAAAGATTGTTCCTTTTGATTTTGAAACGTTTTTAAGTGAGAAGCAGCAATTTGTCGTCGTGACAACCGATTGTGAGACAGGCGAAGCCATTTATTTTAATAAGCATGAGCACGGCAATGATATTTTAAAGATACTTCGGGCATCAAGCTCGATTCCTTTCATTGCGCCGGCTGTTGAATACAATAAAAAGTATTTGCTTGATGGAGGAATTATTGATCCGATTCCTGTTAAAAAATCGCAACAGGATGGTTACATAAAAAATGTCGTGATCATGACAAAACCAAAACATTTTAAAAGACGGCCGAGCAAAGCGGCTTCGGTCGTTAAATATTTATATAAACGCCACCCAATGATTGCATCACTCCTACAAGAACGCTATAAAATTTACAATGATACACTTTCTTTTATTGAAGAGGAAAAGACAAAAGGCAATGTTTTTGTGCTCCAACCAAGTGTGGGAATTCCAGTGGGCCGAATTGAGCGTAATCAAAAAAAACTTACTGAGCTATATGAACTTGGTTATAACGATGCGAAATCACAATTTAACCAATTAAAGCAGTTTTTAATTCGACAAAATCAGATGATAAAAAGCAAAGAAGGTTAGAATCAAAGAAAACAGGATAACGAGCTTTCTATCAAAAGAGAAAAATGGTGAAAACGATGGAAAACATTTCATCTTCTGTCACGTTAATTAAACAGGAAAAAGGAGAAAATAAGATTATTTTTCTTTGGAGTTTTACGGTTTGGCTTGTTGTTATGAACACGACAATGTTCAATGTCGCTCTGCCTAGTGTATTGACCGATTTGTCGTTGTCATCTTCTACTGCTTCTTGGATTGTTTCTGGGTATTCAATCGTTTTTGCTATTTCAACCTTAACATATAGTCGTTTATCAGATTTTATTCCAATTGGAAGACTATTAATGATTGGATTAACATTACTCAGTATCTCATCAATAATCGGTCTCTTTGCACAGCCATTTTATTTATTACTTGCAGCAAGAGTTTTACAAGCAGCTGGAGCTGGAGCCGTTCCAGGTCTTGCCATGGTACTTGCGGGACGTTATATTCCCATATCCAGACGCGGAAGAGCGATGTCATTTATTGCTTCTGCTGCGTCGTTAGGCTTCGGACTTGGTCCTGTGATTGGCGGAGCGATTACCCAATATTTTGGCTGGCATTATCTTTTTGCTGTAACAGGGCTTGTGATTTTTTTAGTCCCTCTATTTAAAAAATGGATTCCAGCAGAAGAAGTAAAGAAAGGAAGGTTTGACTATTTTGGTGCAGTACTAACGGGAGTCGCCGTAACAGGTTTTCTGCTGTTTCTTACAAGCTTTTCGTTTCTTTTTCTATTTGGTAGTTTGATTTCATTCGTTCTTTTATGGAGGCATATCCATTCGGCAGAACGGCCTTTTATCCAACCTGTCCTTCTTAAAAACAAACGCTATATGATGCTATTATTTGTTGGATTTACTGCATTTATGACCCATTTCTCTACGTTGTTTTTAATGCCAATCATGCTTTCTGTTTTATTTGGGCTGGAACCTGCGAAAATTGGTATCATTATTTTTCCTGGAGCGATTTTTTCAGCCTTTGCTGCTCCTATAATTGGACGTTTTATTGACCGATTAGGAAACAACCCTTTGATCTTGTTTGGTCATGTATCATTACTTCTAGCAACATTTCTATTTGCGTTTTTGTCAAGCTTATCTCCATATGTAATATTAATCACTTATTTGTTTGTAAGCGTTGGATTTTCAGCATTAAATTCTAGTGTTGCAAATGAGATATCTAGAATATTGGTGAAAGATGAAATGGGTGCAGGTCTTGGAATGGCACAGCTCATCCAATTTTTTGGAGGGGCGTTCGGAGTGGCACTAGCTGGATTGTTGCTCGTATGGCAAGAAAGTATTTTACCTACTTTCGCCTATAGAAATATTTATTTAGGTTTAACGACATTCATCGTCATATCTTTTACCATCTTTTTGTTTTATGTTAGGAGCTCCCAATTGAATAAATAGTTTCATTCCAATGATCATTTTTTTGACTGCCATCTATTCGATTTCGAAATGCCCTTGGATGGCATTTTTTATTAAGCATATCTGAAATATAAAATTCCCTTTTTTGATATAATATATATTCAGTACATCGTTAACAGTCATTTTTTCATAAGCTCACACAGATTTTAAAACGATTTAAAATGAAAAGAATCACAGCATAAAGGAAGTGCGGCATGAAATTAAGCATTTTAGATCAATCCCCAATAGCGTCTGGAAAAACGGCTCATGAAGCACTACAGGAATCAATGAAGCTTGCGCAAATTGGTGAAAAATTAGGATACAATCGCTATTGGATTGCAGAGCATCATGATATGGCAGGACTCGCATGCTCAGTACCAGAAGTGATGTTGGGATACATCGGTGCAAAGACAAAAAGGATTCGTCTTGGCTCGGGAGCAGTTTTACTCCCACATTATAAGCCATATAAAGTCGCGGAAATATTTAATTTGCTGGCAACACTTTTTCCAGAGCGCATTGATATTGGAATAGGGAGAGCTCCAGGTGGGTCAGCGGAAGTGACAATGGCTCTTTCAGATCAATTTTTGGAAAAAGTTTGGAAAATGCCTGAATTAATTGAGGAACTTCTCCATTTTTTATATCAAGACTTTCCATCTGACCATATGTTTTCAAAAATTTCTGCAGCTCCTCTTCCAGAAAAACCACCGCAAACTTGGCTTCTTGGTACAAGTGAAAAAAGTGCAAAGGTAGCTGCCGAAAAAGGGATTGCGTATACATTTGGTCATTTTATGAGTGATAAAGATGGAGCAGCGATTGTTAAGCACTACAAGGAAAGCTTTAAAGCGAATAACGGCCTAAACCGCCCTGTGTCAATGATTGCGGTTACAGCGATTTGTGCAGAAACAACAGAAAGAGCAGAGGAACTAGCCTTAAGTACTCTAATATGGCAAATTGAGACAGGAAAAGGGAATGGAAAGAATGGGATCCCTTCTTTTGAAGAAGCGAGACAATATACTTTAACTGAAAAAGAACAAGAAATGATTGATAGCATGAGAAAAAAAATGGTGATAGGAAATCCTGAAGAAGTAAGGCAGCAGCTTCTTACTTTACAAGAGACCTATGAAGTTGATGAAATCATGATCGTTACAAATGTACATTGTTTTCAAGAACGGATTCAATCGTATGAATGGATTGCAAAAGCAATGCTTTGATAAACTTTTTTGAAAACGAAGTAATGATTTGTGAAGCGAGCAGTGTCTGTAATATGAATGACTTTCCATACGATGAGGAGATGTTGTAATGGTTAACGAAGTGTTTCTCAATCATGTAAAAATTCAAGTGACAAATTACAAAGAAGACATTCTCGAGCATGAAAAGTACAAAATATCCTTTGATTTTAAAGTGAGGGGAGGAAATGACTATCATGACATGACCGTACTCCTATATGAAAATGTATTTAATGTGAAAATTCCTGCTAGAGAGATTGAATTCAGAGGGAAAATCAACAAGTACTCAACGTCTCGAGTTGATTTTACTGATGAGCATTCTATTTCAGAGTTTAAATTAGAATTGATTGAAGTAGATGGACAATAACCTGTTAAAAAAGCACTCACGTTGATAGGCGTATTGAACGTGAATGCTTTTAATATTATTTTAAAACACACTTAAGTTTAAATAATCCAATGACTGTAGACTATATTCTACAATTCCTCGTAAGTCATCGATTTGTTGTTCGTTAATCTTTCGCTCGAAATTTATATTAATTTTTGTGAACATTTGATTTTCTCGTCCAAATTGGTACATAATTTCTTGTCTAATCACAGGCCTTTGGTTCCAGACGTCAGCTAAATGCTTCTCAATCGTTGGGCAATCTTTTTCAGGCTCTTCAATTTTTGCATAAAAATTGACTTCGATTTCGCAACCAGCCTTTTTTTCATCACCCTCGATTTTCTCAATTGTGAAATCAACGATTGAGGTTTGCAAGAGGATTTCTGCATAGGGATAAGAGCTTTGCGCCTCACGTGTTTGAAATTCCACCGAATACATTCTGGACATTGTTGCTAAATCAACGAGATCACTTCGATTGATGACGTTGATTTCACCGGCAAGATCTAAGTCATAGACATTCCCTTCAAGGATTACTTTTAGATTTTCATAAATCGTTGGATCGAACATTTGATATACTCCTTTAATTACCTTTTAAATAAATATTAGCTGATAAATTGGTTTATATATAGGTAAAGATTCATTCAAAAAAATTGGCGATTTCGTCTACGATTAGAGCCATTCTTTTCTTTTTTTGTCAATTTCCTCTGTAACGACAAATGCTAAATCTTCATTGCCAAATAAAGATAAGACCCCAAGTAACGTGTCATTAGGGATTTCTCCAGCTTCTTCTTTCGGTACCGTTAATTCTACAGCCTGTGCTAATTCATGATTGGTTTCCTGATTCGGATATGCTCGCTTATAAACTTCAACTGGGTTGAGATCATGGTTCACACACCACTGAGCAAAGATGAGAATCATCATTTGCTCGTCCCGTTGGTAATTATGTATCATTTGATCTTCCATTCTTTTTCTGTCCACTTTCATTCTCCTTATAAAATCAATAATATGCATATTATAACGAAGATTTTGATCAGATAATACTTATGATTGTTTATTTGACTTATGCAAAAATTGACTTTATCTCCTAAAATAAAAAAGAAAAAGTTATTAGTTGAAAGATTAATAGAAGAAGAGTAAAGTGGATTAATGTGAATGTTTTGAGAGTCGAAATGTTTTCTTAAGAAAGGGAGCAGGAAAATGAGTCGATTGATCCACCATAACTTATACATTTATTATTCTTTGGTGCTTGTGCTATTTATCGTCAATGTGTTTTTAAAGAATGAAGCATTAGAATATATCGTCGGGTTGTTAGCATTACCAATGCTATTTATATCCTATTTAGGTGCTGCTAAACTGTTTCGAATTCTTGGAACTGTTTTTGTGTTGATTGGGTTGGTTTTGTTTCTTTATGCCGGATTGCCTCTTTATGAGATCCCGTTTTATATGACTTCTACCATGCCGCTATTGGCATTTTTAGCCGTCCTTCCTTGGATGAATAGCGTTGTACGAGCCGGTCGTTTCGACCGTCGCATTAATCAGTTGATGAAATCGAATGTGGAGGATTTAGGAAAGCTGTATGTAAGAACATCTTTAACGACCTATACACTTGTTTCATTTATTAATTTATCGGCTCTTTCCTTAACTCAGAATGTATTGATTGAAAATATGACAAAGTTTAAAAAAACGTTACGCGATGCATTTATTAGCAGAACAACACTTCGGGCTTTTGCGATTGCCCTCGCTTGGAGTCCAATGGAAATTATGGTTGCCATTACAGTTGATACGACTGGGGTAAGCTATCTTACTTATTTACCGTGGCTCTTATTGTGCTCTGTTATCATTCTCGTTATCGACACACTCTGGGGAAAAAAAGCTTTTCAAAATGTTCCTTATGAACCAGCAGTAGAAGGGCACAATCGTGTTTTCAGTCCAAAAGAATTTGGGTTGCAAATCCTTCACCTTTTGGTTGTATTAACGACGTTCCTTGCGATTGTAGTTTTCGTTGGTAATCAATTTAACCTTAATTTTATTTTAACGGTCACATTGGTCATTCTTCCATTCGCCTGCATTTGGGCCTTGTTTATGAAAAAATGGCGTAGCTTTTTAGCGATTGGCTGGGGGACATGGAAGGCGCGTACGAATGGGATGCAAAATTTTGTCGTGCTTTTTTTATCACTAGCGTTTTTTTCTAGTAGTTTAAATGAAACACCGTTTCTTCAACTGATTCAAGAACCATTTTTAGCTGCTTCTGGTTATCCAATCATTATTTTACTCTTAATACAGTTTATGTACCTAGGGATGAGCATGATTGGTGTACACCCTGTGGCGACAGTCGGTGTATTAATGGAAGTTTTGCCACCTCTATATGATGTTATGAATCCATTGAGCATTGGGATGGTACTAATTACAGGGGCATTAGCGACAGCCACTGTTGGTACGTATGGAGTTACTGTTACGATGACGTCCATGAACACAATTGAAAATCCTTATCGGATCATGCTACGAAATATGCCTTTTGCTCTTCTTTATGGTGGAATCGGAACCTTGATTGCGTATTTATTACTTTAAAAAGAAACCAAACCTGCTTACCTTTCATTAAATGAACTCTATCTAAAGGATGGATAAAATAAGTCACCATCCAACTGGTTAGTCTTGTAACCAGCCAGTTGTGGTATGATAAAAGAAAAAGGTGGATGAAGATGGACATTCAGTGGAAGTCAGATCGACACAACAAAATACCACTTTATATACAAATTAAAATGCTTGTAAAAGAAAAAATCTAGCAAGGTGAGTGGACCGTTTGAACCAAGCTACCATCTCAACGCAAAATTGCTAGAGGTTAATTGAAGCACCATCGTTCTAGCCTATGATGAATTAGCTGCTGAAGGGTTAATTATTAGTAGGGGAGGACGAGACACTTATGTGGCAAATGACACATGGAGCTTATTCGTCCTCAGGTCCAGATTGGAACTATGTTGAAAAAAGCTTCCACTTACCTAATCATCCTTTTGTACTAAAAATAAACAAAGCGAAGTTTCAGCAACACATTATTTGATTAGGTACAGGAGAATTAGTGAAGGAGCTTTTACCAACAGAGCACACAAATGAGATACTCCACCTTAAAGGAGAGAACTGCATTGGCAACATCAACAAGTAACACAGCCCAACCATTTTTGAAGTGGGCAGGAGGAAAAAGACAATTACTTCCTGAGATACAGAAATACATTCCTTCAAACTTTCAAACGTATTACGAGCCCTTTGTTGGAGCTGGAGCGGTCCTCTTCGGTCTGCAACCGAAGAATGCTATCATTAATGATATTAACTCAGAATTAATTAACACCTATCAAGTGATAAAAAACAATGTGGATGAGTTAATTGAAGAACTAAAAAAACATAAAAACGAGTCGGACTATTTTTATGAGATTCGAAATTGGGACAGGACCGATGAATATGCGCAGCGTACAGCCATTCAAAAAGCCTCAAGAATTATTTATTTGAACAAAACCTGTTTTAACGGACTATATCGAGTTAACCGCAAAGGACAATTTAATGTACCTTTTGGAAAATATAAAGATCCAAAATACGTAAATGAACAGGTTTTACGATCTGTTAGTGACTACTTAAACAATCATAACGTTACGATCATGAACAAAAGCTATGCGGAGGCTGTTTCAACAGCTAAAGAAGGGGACTTTGTCTATTTTGACCCTCCGTATGACCCTGTTTCGACCACATCTGATTTTACGAGCTACAGCTTAGACGGTTTTACAAAAGAGGATCAGATACAGCTCCGAGATGTTTTTTCAGAATTAGATAAGAAAGGGTGCTACGTCCTTCTCAGCAATTCAGCCACTGATTTTATCCTAGACATTTATAAAGATTATAAAATGGTCACGGTCCAAGCAACCCGAAGCATTAATTCAGTAGCAAGCAAACGAGGAAAGATTGATGAAGTCTTAATAATGAACTATGAAACTAAGTGACGGAAGGTTTGTATAATTAAAATTAAAATATTGTAGATGGGGTCCTGTCGACAAAACGCAGATATTATACGCTAAGCAATTTTTAACCTAAAAAAGCCGGATTCCTATATTCTAAGGAGGATCCGACTTTTTTATTTGGCTTGTTAAGTCTCCGTTCAGTTAAAACATGAGTTTTTATATTTCATTAATAGCTTCCATTCTTATATTTAGAACTAATTTTTTTGATTATCTTTATAAATGTAGTGAATATCTTTATCCTTGTGCTCGGTATAAAGATCCTAGTGTGTCAACAAGCCCTAATTCATAAGCTTTTTCAATATAACTCATTGTCGTTGATTCCATATGATGATTGTGTCATTCTTCTTTGAAGATGACTATGTTCCTTTTGCCGCTGATCTATCTTTCTTGATAGGGGAGGGTTAACAACTTCCTTTTGTTCGATGGATTTTAGAAAATAGTGACCGATTTCCTATAAATTTAAACAAAAAGGTAACAAGAAGTTAATGCCACTTATATTTTTCGAGTGAGCAAAGATTCTTCTACAAATGAAGGGAAACTTAAGACACTTCCCTTTGAATAATTGCTAATTCAAAAAGAGGCTGGGACATAACGAACGTGTATGATTGAACATGCGAACAATGCACAACCTTAGAGAAGTATATTTCCGAAGCGAATGCTATGCAGCAACGATCATGACGTTCGGATTTCTCTTCAATAAAAACTCTTTTGTCCGAGCCCTTTTATGAGAATTTAAGGTAAAAGGTCTTTAATTTCTTTCGCTAATTGATGTGGAGCGCTTGGAACGTTTTTTGGTTTGTGATCAAAAGCATCTGAAGAAAAAATCTGGATAATAATCTGCCCTCCATATGTTTTTGATTGGATAAGAATCGGTTGATTATGTTGATTTTTAAAAACAAAATCAGGACCGTACCAGCTGACCGTTGCGTCACGACCAGGTGGAACATAGGGAACACGCTTGCTGTGGCTGTACCGTTGCAGAATTTGCAAGCGAGCATGGTCTACCGCATTATAAAGGGTCGAAGACACTTGACAAATCCCTCCCCCGATTCCTTCTGTCAATTCACCTCTTACAATAACTGGAGCTGGTAAATAACCTTTTTCTTTCGTCCGCTTTCCGACTACCGCATTAAAGGAGAACGTCTCCCCAGGAAAAACAACGTAATTATTGATCGCCTCATTAGCAAGGGTAATATTATGACACCTTTCCTTATTATTCATATTAAAATAAGTAACATAGTAACCGATTCTCTGTGTACGAATATTTGCTAAAAGCTCACTGTCTACTTTTGGATAAAGCTTAATTTTTGGAATTTCAATTTCAGCATGCCCTTGAGCATAGAAGTAGGTATAAAATAATTCATGAAATCTTTTCTGATCAAGTTTATAGCCTACCTTCTCTTCTACAATTTGGCCATTGGAGTTTAGCGTTGCATTCGTAGGTGGCAAGTAAATATGCTTATCAAGCTCATTGATTAATTGTGAAAATTTCTCCGTATTGACCATGGCATTACCAAGTAACGGCATCATCAACTCTGTTCGATTTACTGTAGCAATTGTTTCACCATCATCTGTAATGACAAAATCATCATGAACGCTTGGTAATGGATGAAAGAAAAAAAGAATAAAAAAAACGAAATACTTCATAAGCCAGCCTCCCTCGTTCATAGTATAACTAGCTAGGTATTAGATCATGTGATTGAACATGACATAAAAAAAGAATTGTTTTTTTAGGAATAGTTGCCGTTTCTTTTAGCTAACATAAGAAGGAAAGACAATAATGAATGAAGGGAAAAAGCATGAAACAAACTCCGGCGCAGCGAATAAAATTACATGGTTTTAATAATTTAACAAAATCATTAAGCTTTAATATGTATGATATTTGCTATACGAAGTCAAAAGAAGAACGTAAAGCATATATCGATTATATAGACGAGCAATATAATGCAGAGAGACTGACAAACATTTTAAAAAATGTCTCAAATATTATTGGAGCCCATGTCTTAAACATTTCTCAGCAGGATTATGTCCCACAAGGAGCCAGTGTAACCTTATTGATATCAGAAGGACCAGTCGTAGAAGTTCCTAACGAATCCTTGAAAGAATCACCAGGACCATTACCTGAGTCAGTTGTAATGCAGCTTGATAAAAGCCATATTACTGTGCATACATACCCTGAGTATCATCCAAATGAGGGAATTAGTACATTCAGAGCAGATATCGACGTAGCAACATGTGGAGAAATTTCACCCCTTAAAGCATTGCACTATCTTATTCATTCATTTGATACAGACATTATGACGATTGATTACCGAGTGAGAGGATTCACGCGTGATATTAAAGGCCATAAATTATTTATTGATCACGATATTAGCTCCATTCAGACCTATATTCCAAAAGAAATAAAGAGCTTGTTCGATATGATTGATGTTAATATTTATCAAGAGCATATTTTTCATACAAAATGCAAGCTCAAAGAGTTCGATCTAAACAACTATTTATTTGGCTATACGAAAGAAAAATTACAGGCGCAAGAGATAAAGGAAATCACAGAAAGATTAAAAATTGAAATGGAAGAAATATTTTATGGAAAAAATATGAGTCCTGACTCACAAGATGATTGAGGACCCTTCTAAATATCATGCGTGTATTAAAGCCTTCCTTACAATGGGAAGGTTTTTAGTTGAATAAATGACTTCAAACATAATTTTGTTTGGAGATACAGACAATATAAAAAAAGGGCGGGATAAGGCATACGAATAAAGGCAAAACTCATCCGCTTGCTGATGGAGGAAGAGAATGTGACCGTACAATTATAGCCCTGCAACAAAAGCGATTAAATCAAAAACGTTCGTAAAGGGAATATGTGAAACCATAATTTAAATAACATAATATTATTATGTAAACTAATGGAGGAACGAATGAAAAACAATATTTTACGGTTCTTTTTTTTGGCTGTTATAGTCATTAGTTGTCAGAGCCTAACCTTGTTATCTGTACATGCTGCTCAAAAATTGCCAAGTAATAGCGTGGAAGCACGGGAGCTTAACGCGAAACAATTAAAAGACGGATTGCCTGCTCTCGAAGGAGGCCCTGAATCAACGGTTCGAGTACAAAAGCCTGTTTCAAATATTATTTTACAGCAAAAATATCCAGATACAGTCATTCTACGGGGACCCTTAACAGAAAATAAAGTTGCCTTAACCTTTGATGATGGTCCAGACCCGCGTTTTACACCACAGGTTTTAGATATTTTAAAACAATATAATGTAAAAGCCACGTTTTTTGTCATGGGTAAAAGGGCAGAAGCTTACCCTGACCTTGTCAAACGAATGATAAGTGAAGGGCATATTGTTGGGAACCATGCATATTCTCATCGAAATCTTGTAGAAGCTTCAGAAAAAGCACTTGAAGAAGAAGTTAAGAAAACGGAAGATATCCTTGCTGGGGTAATTGGTTATCGCACAAGGCTGTTCCGAGCACCATATGGATTTTTAAACGAAAAATTAGTTGAAAAGCTCAAAGAAATGAACTATACGGTCGTCGGTTGGTCAGTTGACTCCTTAGATTGGCGAGAATTACCTCCAGAAGAAATTGCAATAAATGTTTTAAGGAATCTTTCACCTGGTGCGATAATCCTCATGCATGACGGTGGAGAAGAAAATGCAGATCGAACAAGAACGATAAAATCGCTTCACCAAATCATTCCAGAGATAAAAGAACAAGGACTTGAGTTTGTAACCGTTCCTGATCTAGTGAATATTTCTTATAAGAAATGAGATCGAATGCATCGCAGGAAATAATTACCAAAAAATAATTGCTAATACAACATGCTTTGCTATTATTTTCAAAAGGTAGATCACTGTACGTTCACTTAGAATTCAGCGACTCCTAGCTGGGTCTTTTAAAATTTGCATGAAAGGATGAAAATAAACGATTTCACTTTAAAAAGAGGCTGGGACATAACGAACGTGTATGATTGAAAATGCTTAGCGAAGTATATTTCCGAAGCGAATGCTATGCAGCAACGAGCATGACGTGCGGATTTCTCTTCAATAAAAACTCTTTTGTCCCAGCCCTTTTTATTTTAATATTTAAAGCTTTGTTTCGTTATCGCTTTTCTTTACTGTGATATCTTTTTTTCCTGTGTCATTCTCATCATCCATGATACCTTTTGTCGCGTTCTTAAACTCAAGAAGTGTTTTACCTGCAGCACGTCCAACTTCCGGTAATTTTTTTGGTCCGAATACGAGTAATGCAACCGTACCAATTAGAACTAATCCAGCTGGTCCTACCATAAATAATTGCCTCCCAAAAAACTAAAATAGTGAAAGGTAAGATTTCTTTTCTAATTTTTAATATAGCTTTTCAGACGAAAAATTACAATCTGAATGATAAAATTATCATTGGAAATCATATACAAACTTTCAGAAATCCCTCTAAGTATGTGTGAACAAATTTTGGGGAGATGAAAGCTCATATAGGGAAGAACCCTAAAATTTTATCGTTCGTTGTAGAAGATTGCTGAATAAATAGTTGTTTTGTTCATTATTGTTTATATGGTAGCTTATGCTTTACTTTTCACTTTTTTATTTCTATAATTCCTAAAACAGCTGCTTCAGCATATTCGTACGATAAAATTGAAAATAGAGAACAAATTTCAAGCTGAATCGTTTGTATTTTTTTGAATAAAGTGAATTTTATAATTAATATACTGTGCAAAGTGACGTTCGTTAGGTGACTCTTAGATTTAAATCATGTATCG
The DNA here is from genome assembly GCF_000334155.1 of Halalkalibacterium ligniniphilum. GTDB lineage: Bacteria > Bacillota > Bacilli > Bacillales > Bacillaceae_D > Halalkalibacterium > Halalkalibacterium ligniniphilum. The sequence goes on from NZ_ANNK01000091.1 coordinate 47,168, forward strand.
ATATCGTTCGTGCGGATCTCTAAAAAATTTCTATGGTTTTAAGTTCATTACAGACAATTTTATTTAATTGCCTGAAATGTAAGCGCATACTTTTTGTTATTTATCTGTGTTTTTGATGATTCATGTTACATCTAGATTTTTTCACAATGTTTGAAATGATTTTTATAAAAATCTTTTTAACGGTGGTGAAAATATGAGAGCTGAAAAATTAAACTTGGCTCAGTTTTATAAAAGTGTAACTGAACAAGAACATGAGGAATCTCAATACGAAAGAATCATTTCCATTCCTACAGAAGCCATTGGAACGTTGCGCAAAGAGTTATTAGAAACGCTAGGCGAGGACAGAACAAAGGGATTTCTTCTACGGTATGGTTGGCATTCTGGAATAAGTGATGCCATAAAAATGAAACATTTAAATTGGGAAAATGCTCAAGAATTAATGTTAGCAGGACCTAAAATGCATATATTACACGGTTATTTACAAGATGCAAATATTTTAGTGAACGAAGTAGATTTTAAAAATAAAACGATGCATATGGAAGCACATTGGATTAATTCCTATGAAGCACAAGAGTATATTAAGCAATTTGGTCATAGTATACACCCTGTGTGCCATAACTTGATAGGTTATGCCAGTGGCTACCTCTCCACGATTTTAGGAGAAAAGGTCATTGTGAAAGAAGTAAAATGCTTAGCAATGGGTCATGATTATTGCGAATGTATTTGTCGGACCGTGAAGGAATGGTCAGGAAAAATAGACAAGGAGCTTAAATATTATGAGGCAAACAGTCTAATTAATGAGTTGGAGCAAACGTATGAAAAGCTTTTATTAGAACGAGACAATCTTAATAAAGCTTACAATATCCATGAGAAGTTAATGAAAGAAGTACTACAAGAAAACGGCTTGTCTTCAATTGCAAAGCTTTTGCATGAAGCAACTGACTTGCCTGTTCTCATTGAGGATCAAAATGAAAACGTAGTGACCGTTGCCGGTATACCGTATAAAGAAGCCCAAAAGCGTCACCGACCAATTAAAATAAATAAGACAGAGCTTATTGAACAAAGCGGCGTACATTTGAAATTAATCACACCTATTTTTTTACAACAAAAAATTATTGGCTATTGTTCTTTTTTGTACAAAGAAAGTATGCCAACAGAATTAGATCGAATGATTTTAGAACGTGCAGCACTTGCATGTTCAACCATTTTGTTAAATGAAAGAACGCGTTTAAATACAGAACATAAAATAAGAAGGAATTTTCTAGAGGATATCTTATCAGGCAGCATGTGTAAAAAAGAAATGAGCAAGCGTGCCTATTATCTAGATTTTAAACTTAATCCTCCTTATTTTGTTATTAACCTCAATCGCTCAAAACAAAAGAATTCGATGAAGCAGGAACTTGTAGTTAACGAAGAACTAATGAACCTTCTTTATATGTATTTTAAAGATCGTAATATTCATGCGCTTTTGGCTCAAAAGGCTGAAGACATTGTTATTCTTATATCAGAAGATACCTTCACAGAAAGCGTTCACCAAAAAAATAAGCTTTTAAAAAAGCTATTAGACTATTGTCAATTCAAATTCCCGCAAGAATCATTTAGAATGGGCGTTAGTTCAAGTTCATTTTCAATCGAAGATGCTGCCCAATTATACAATGAGAGCCTTGCAGCTTTAAAAGTTACGAACAGCTCTAGAAATATCGTGAATTTTGATTCTTTAGGAATTGAAGGAATTCTCTTCCAGGTGAAAAACGATGAGATGATTCAAAAATTTATCAACAAGAAAATCGGAAAATTAATTGAAGAAGATAAAAGTATGGAGTTAACTAAAACGTTGTATCACTATTTAAATAACGGATGCAATGTTCATAAAACAGCTCGAAATATGAATTTTTCTATCAGCGGCCTTCGGTATCGATTACAGCGGTTAAATGAAATATTAGAATCAGACATTAATCGTCCGAATGTTGCTTTTCAATTGTTTTTAGCCCTCCAGTCACTTATTTTAATGGGTGAACTAGATATAGAGATTGAATTAGAGGCAGATACAGAATTTGGAACAATTAAATGATAAAGGGCTTTCCCCTGTGAAACAGCTGAATTTCTAAAGCTGTTTTTTTGTTTTTTTAAAATGTACAAAAATAAATCTCCATATGATCCATGCGAAGATGCAGTTAATTTCAGTCAAACAACCAACATAATAATCTGTATATTCTGAACAAATAATTAATTATGATTTATGTATAGCAAAGAATTTTAGAAGGAGTGATATGTTGAAAGGCGCATATAATGCTTTCATTGGTTTGTTAGAAAAAAATTGAAGGAGTTGAATTGAAATGGATGATCGTTTGTTTCGAAATGCAATGGGGAATTTTGCAACGGGTATTACAGTTATCACAACAGAACTGGATGGAAAAGAACATGGTATGACGGCAAATGCATTTATGTCCGTATCTTTAAATCCTAAGTTAGTTGTTATCTCCATTGGCAATCAAGCAAAAATGCTCGATTACATCAAAAAAGCAAAAAAATATGCCGTAAGCATTTTAGCTGCTAATCAGCAAGAAGCTTCGATGTTGTTTGCTGGACAAATTAAGGATGGTCAGCCCTATGAATTTGCCAGATTAAATGGGATGCCAATAATTGAAGCTGCACTCGTGAATTTAACATGTGAAGTGGTTGCAGAACATGAAGCTGGAGATCACACCCTATTTATCGGTGAAGTGAAGGAAATGAAAATAAATGAAAATGACCCATTATTATATTTCCAAGGCCGATATCGAGATTTAGATGCATTACAAGAAAACATCACAACGTAGTTCTTGTTCAAGCACTGCGAAGGAGTTAACTCGAATGGAAACAATATATCTAACTCATCATCAACGTGATACTGTTTTTAACGTCAAACCTTGCGTTATCGCTCTAGGGTTTTTTGATGGTGTACATCTTGGACATCAGCGTGTCATTAAGACTGCAAAAACCGTTGCAGAAGAGAACAAAGTAGAGTTAGCTATTATCACGTTTTATCCCCATCCAAAAGAAATATTGAATGGTGGTAAGGAAAATTTTTGTTACATTACCCCCATGTCTGTGAAAGTAGAGACCTTTGCTCGTCTAGGTGTTAACAAATTATATGTTATTAATTTCAATGAAGAGTTTGCAGCACTTTCACCTGAAAGCTTTATTGAACATTATGTGATTGGCCTACAAGCTGTTCATGTTGTAGCTGGCTTTGATTTTACCTATGGTTTCAAAGGAAAAGGTACAATGAAAACGATCTTAGAACACGGAAAAGGATATTTTCAAGTATCGAAAGTAGCAAAGACAGATTGTGATGGCCAGAAAATTAGTTCGACACTCATTCGAGAAGCTTTGGCAAGAGGAGAGGTCGAAAAGCTGTGTTCTTACCTAGGAAACTATTACGAGACTCGTGGCAAAATGGTTGTCAACTCCTCACAACGAAATATTGGTGAGCTTAAAGCGTTAGTCAAGATTGAAAAGGGCTATACACTTCCGAAAATCGGCTGCTATATGATTGAAGCTTCGATTGGTCATCACACTTACTATGGCTATGCATACATCTGTCCAACAGAAGCTGCTAGCAATGAGTTGAGGATTGAATTTAACAGTTTTCAACAAATAGATAATCAAATGCAACTAAAAATTAAATGGCTAAAAAGAATAGCTACAGTAACTGAATTTGATACAGTGCCGTTTAGCGATAGATTTATTCAATCCGCATTCTTTTAAAAATTAGCACATTTCGTATGAAAAATTTTTAAAAATAGGAATTAAAACCAGCGTTATGATCTGTATACTTGAATTATTGAAAATCTTAAGCTGTTATTAGAACAATTCAAAAGTAAAGGGTGCTGATGCTAATACAACTGCTTGTTGGGATTACAGACGAGCAAAAAGAAGCTTTAATTTACGAAACGTCAGACATCGCAGTGAAAATTCTTAACTGTGATTTAGACAAGGTAAGGGTGCTTATTCAAGATTTACCAGTAGAAAACTGGAGAATTGCTAGTGAGTCTGTTAAAAAGAAATTAAAAAATTAATCTACTAGCTTTAAACCTAAATGTAAGCGCTTTAATGAATTTATTCTACTTCTATCCAGAAGCTTTAGTGAGATTACGATTTGGTATTTATGAATTTTTAAAAATACACGAGCGTTCATGGGAAAATTAAACTTTATTGAGGAGGTATGTTCAGATGGCAATTAACAAACAAGAGTTAGAAAGCGCAGGGGAATTAAATAGAGCTGCTCTATTAGCGAAAGCAGAAGAAATTGGGAGATTAGCTGCTGCTGAAGCGAAAGAGGCTGACAAAAATGCTCGATTTTCTGAAAAAATAGCAAAGGCTATTGAGGGAGCAAACTTTCATAAGCTTATGCGCCCCAAAAAATATGAGGGTTTGTCTGTTGATTTAAAAACTTATGGAGAAATCATTCGTACCGTTGCACGTCATAGTGTTGCAGCTGGATGGCTCGTCTATTTTTACACTATCCATGAAACATGGGTAGCCAATCTTCCTCCTAAAGGTAGAGATGAAATCTTTGGTAGAGGTGGCTTGATTGCTGACGTTGTTGCTCCTATCGGTAAGGTAGAAAAAGACGCAGATGGAGAAGGATACCGCCTTTCTGGAAATTGGAATTTTTGCAGCGGTGTTTTGTGGAGCAACTGGATTGGCTTAGGTGCAATTATGGAATTGCCAGATAGCAAAGAACCAGAATACTGCCTCCTAGCATTGCCAAAGTCTGACCTTACAGTCGTAGAAAACTGGGATACAGTTGGTCTGCGTGGTACTGGTAGTAACGGTGTATTAGTGGATAACGCCTATGTTCCTTTACATCGAATCTTTCCTGCAGGCCGTGTGATGGCCACTGGAGTACCTGCTGGAGGCGATTATGATAAAAATGATCCGGTATACAGGATGCCTTTCATGCCTCTCTTCCTATTAGGCTTCCCGCTCGTCGCATTAGGTGGAGCGGAAAAAATCGTTTCCTTGTTCAAAGAACGGACAGAAAAACGTGTACGTGTCTTTAAGATGGGAGCAAGCGAAAAAGATTTCTCAGGAAGCCAACGTGTTCTTGCCGAGCTAAAGTTACAGCTTAATTCTATAGAAGGCCTTGTGAATCTTTATATTGAAAAGCTTCAAGCATGGCAAACTGAAGGGAAGACCGTTGTCAGCGACGAAGAAAGAGAGCACTTATTTGCTCTGCGAGGCCATGTAGCGAAAGCAGCAACGGATATTGCTGTCAAGGTTATGCTAACCCTTGGTGGGACTGCGATCTTTAAAGGTGATGAAGTCGAGCTTATCACAAGAGATTTACTTGCTCTAGCTGCACATCCGAATCACCTGTATGAAGACTCTTTGGCTGCCTTTGGTCGAACGTTGTTCGGGTTTGCAGGTGACCCTGTTTGGTAATTGTGTAACGGGAGAGCAACATGCTTACCTATAGATTCAAGCAATCAAATTGAATGCGTACACACAATTCAGACTGCATAGATAATTTTAAGTTTCATCACATTATTTAGGAGGTTTTATAAATGAGAAAAGAACCAATTTTTGATGTTGCTCAGCTAGCACATGTGGAGATTTTCAGCCCGAAGCCAGATGAAACGTTGTGGTTTTTTAAAGACCTTTTAGGAATGGAAATTTCTCATCAGGAAGGTCAGTCTGTTTACTTGAGAGCATATGAAGATTTCTATCATCATACACTCAAGATTACAGAAGGTAAGGAAGCTGGATTAGGCCATGTTGCTTGGCGGACATCTTCCCAGCAGGCGTTAGATCGTCGAGTAAGTGCGATTCAAGGGACTGGTCTTGAGAAAGGCTGGGTTGAAAATGAAATTGGTCATGGAGATGCCTACCAATTTACTACGCCTGATGGACATCCTATGGAATTACTTTGGGAAGTAGAATACTTTGAAGCTCCATCAGAGTTAAAAACCCCTTTATTAAACCGTCCACAAAAGAAACCACAACGGGGCGTCCCAGTTCGTCGACTCGATCATGTCAATTTAATGACAAGTGAAACGAAACCGAATGTCGATTTTATGATGGATAAGCTTGGCTTTAATTTACGTGAACATATTCAATTAAAGGATGGTACCGATGTTGCTGCATGGATGAGCGTAAGTCCACTAGTCCACGAGATTGCGATGATGGGAGATCCACTTGGCGGAAAAGGACGTATGCACCATCTTTGCTATTGGTACGGCTATCCTCAACACTTAATGGACATTTGCGAACTTTTTACTGAAAATGGGATTACAATTGAAGCAGGACCTGGAAAGCATGGAGTAAGTCAAGCTTATTTCCTTTATGTACTTGAGCCTGGTGGAAATCGTGTTGAGTTATTTGGAGATGCGGGTTACTTAATTTTCGATCCTGATTGGAAGCCAATTACGTGGAAAGAAGAAGATTTGGAAAAAGGAATTATTTGGTACGGCTCTCAGCTACCAGAAGAATTTTTCCGATATGGCACCCCGATTATTGGCGATAAAAAGCCTTCAACGATCGGCTAATTTTTACCTTTGCTAAAGGGCAGGGCAGTTTTCTAGCTGTCATGCCCTTTAGTCTCTCATCAACTTTTAATCATAATAGTAATCTGAAAAAGGAGGCTTACGATGGAATCACCCTTTTTTTATACCATTCACCAGCCCAAAAGCATAAAACCGGGACAGAAATATCCAGTCATATTTGCGTTACATGGAATTGGCTATAACGAGGAATACATCGTAGCACTGGTCAAGGAATTAAAAGATGAATTTATAATCATCGGCATTCGAGGCCATCTCACATTTGAGAAAGGCTTTGCTTATTACTATTTAAAAGGGTATGGAAACCCTGATCGAGCATTATTTGATGAAAGCATGAAGCGGTTAAAAGATTTTATGGAATACGCGACAATCAAATATCCAATCGATCCTGAGCAGATATACTTGCTTGGATTTAGCCAAGGAGCCATTTTAAGCATGTCACTAGCTATTCATTTAGGTGATTCAATCAAAGGCGTTGTCGCAATGAATGGCTACATTCCTTCTTTTGTGAAAACAGAATATGAAGTAAAGCCAATAAACCATATGTCAATCTTTCTTTCTGATGGTAAGTTTGATGAAATTTTTCCTCCTACCATTGGTCAAGAGAATTATGATTACTTGATTGAGCGAGCTGCTTCAGTGAAATATACGACCTATCTAGCGGGCCATGAAATTTCAAAAGAGAATCAACAGGATCTTGTTTCATGGCTCCGTGAAAGGGTACAAGTAAAATCATAGATGGCATTCTCACATAAGCTTATGTAAACAGCCTATTAAAGTAGTACGAAACCCAAGAGAAAGGATAGATATTGATGTCTGAAAATGGGAAATATATCGAAGCAGGAGGGTTCAAAACACATTTTCATGAAGCTGGTGAGGGAGAGCCAATTCTTCTCATTCATGGTTCGGGTCCTGGTGTTTCGGCATGGGCAAATTGGAGATTGGTTTTTCCAGAGCTGTCAAAGCAATATAAGCTTTATGCTCCTGATGTCGTTGGGTTTGGGTATACAGAGCGACCAGAGAATATGGAGTACTCCGTCAATGTATGGGTTAACCATATGATCTCATTTATTGAAACGCTGAATCTAGAAAACCTATCAATCGTTGGTAATTCAATGGGAGGCGCATTGGCATTACATATTGCGAACCGCCGTCCTGATTTAGTAAAAAAATTAATTTTAATGGGCAGTGTAGGGATTGAATTCCCCATCACTAAAGAATTAGATGCAGTATGGGGCTATGAGCCAAGTGTAGAAAATATGAGAGCGCTGATCGCAACGTTTGCCTATGATCAAAGTGCAGCAAGCAACGATGATTTGGTTGAGTTGCGTTACAAGGCGAGCATTCAGGAAGGCTTTCAAGAAGCTTTTTCAGCCATGTTTCCCGCACCGAGACAAAGATGTGTAGATGCTTTAGCGTTGTCAGAAGACCAATTACGGAAGATAGAAATTCCTGTTTTATTAATTCATGGAAGAGAGGACAGGATTATTCCGATCGAGAAAACAAGTTGGAAACTATCAAAAATACTTCCAAAAGCCGAGTTGCATGTGTTCTCTGAATGTGGTCATTGGACGCAAATTGAAAAAACTCAACCGTTTATTAATCAAGTGGATGATTTTTTAAAACGATAACTAGTGTAGAAACAGCTTGCAATCCAAATGTATGGACCAAGCTGTTTTATATGTTGGATTACCTCGGCCTAAAATAGCTATTAAAGGCATATTTTTTTCTATATAATAAATGGTATGTTATACTTTATTTAACAATCAAAAATCTTGGGGAGCTATAAGGTTGGCTAAGAGGATATCCCGATGAAGATATCGACCCATTAAATCTGATCTGGGTAATGCCAGCGGAGGGATGATAAGAGAATTACATACTAAATGTAAGTCTACATGTTTCATGGCACGTTGACTTTTTTTATGCTTAAAAAGGGGGTATTCATGAACAAACTAAGACACAAATCATTTCTCTACTCCCAGCATTTTGTGCAATCACACTGTTGTAAAAGAGGTGAAAGTGATTGATACCTATCACTAGATAAAGGAAAATTCGTTTTATGAATCGGGTCAAGTAACTGTGGGAAAAGCACGCTATTCAATTTAATCGCTGGACTTGAGGTGCCTCACAGAAGGAGAAATTAAAGAAGGCTTTGAATGAAATAGGCGAATAAATGAACTAAAACCTTAAAATGAAGAAAGGATGAAAGCAAAATGAAATTTTCTGAGTATTTACGCCAAAAAGTTGACTCGATCTGGGAAGCAAGTTTTCAGCACCCTTTTGTAAAGGGAGTTGCTGATGGATCTCTGCCGTTGGAGTGTTTCTCCTATTACGTACAACAAGATTCCTTCTATCTTTCACAATTTGCCCAAGTTCAATCACTTGGTGCTGCAAAAGCACTCGATTTTCATACGACAAGTCGGATGGCTTTTCATGCAAAATCTACGTATGATGCAGAGCATTTATTACACGAAGGATTTGCAAAGGAATTAGGCATTTCCAAAGAGGGGACAATCGTTGTTGATGAGCCTGCTCCAACTGCGATTGCATATACGAATCATATGTTTTCAGTTTCTTACAAAGGGACTCTAGGTGACGTGATTGCCGCTATTCTTCCTTGCTATTGGCTCTACTGGGAAATTGGGGAAAAATATAAAGATTCAAAGCCCGGTGTTCCAATTTACCAAAAGTGGATTGACACCTACGGCGATGAATGGTTTGAATCATTAGTAAAAGAACAAATCGACCGTTTAGATAAATGGGCTGACAAAGCTTCTGAAGCTGAAAAACAACGGATGGAATCCATTTTTATAACAAGTAGCAAATATGAATATATGTTTTGGGAAATGGCATACACCTTAGAAAAATGGCCAGTGTAAAAAAGAATAATTAAGGGTAACTAAAACCCTTCTAGTTAGATATAATAGTTTTCTTCTTCCTAGAGGGGATTTTTTTACTATTAAAAATCCATTTACTAAACACATAATCATTAAAAATATAGATAACTAATTTATATTTTCGTTTTGTTTTTAATCTACTTTTTCTAAATGTATTTATTTTTTGTGAATGTTTCTCTCCAATATCTTGTACAATTTGTAAAATTTAATCATTTCCTCTTGTGAATTTATTCATTTTCATATATAGTACAAAAGTATTTCTAGTACATAGATGCCAACTGGGGGAAAATCATGAGACTAACCATAAGAAAAAAATTGATAGGAAGCTTTTTATTAATTTCGGTACTTTTTGGAATCGCTAGTTTTATCTCGTATATAAATTTAAAAAATACAAATGAATCGTATACATATCTAGTAAACACCGTTTCAGAGATTCGTTCCATTACGCAAGACATTGATTCTTTAATCGCAAGACAAACAAGTGACCTTCGTGGGTATTTACTATATGGAGATCAAAATTACCTCGATGATTTAAGAGCAGCTAACGTCGAAATAAATGAAGAAATCGAAGCTGCTAAAGTGCTAGCAACGAGACAAGAAACGATCGTATTCTTTGATGAATTATCGACGAAGAATGCTCAATTTATAAATGAAGTAGAATCTATTATTCTTGTTTATCCAGCAGATAGAGAAGAAGCGATTTCGTTGACGAATGAAAGTGTCGTTCCAATCAGTCGTGATATGAGAGAGTCTGCTAGTACATTGAAAGGGTGGCTCGAAGACATTTTAGTAGAAACCCAAGCAGAGACAAATCAGATGGCTGAAGGTGCTCTACTTGTTGTGGGTATCGTGAGTATTGTCGCATTTATGATCGCCATTGTAAGTGGAGTATTGGTGTCAAATGTTATTTCACTTCCTATTATTAAAATCGGTGAGGCTGCAAAACAAGTGGCTTCTGGACACTTAGCGACTGAGCGGATTGTCGTGAAAAGCAAAGACGAAATCTTTGAGCTAAATCAATCCTTTAACCGAATGACAGATAACTTAAGAGCGATGATTTCAAGTATTTTATCTAATTCAGACCAAGTAGCGGCTTCTTCAGAACAATTAAACGCAAGTGCAACTGAATCGGTACGTGCTGCGGACCAGATTACCGAGTCGATTCAATCGGTTGCAACAGGGGCTGAGAAACAGGTTGAAAGTACAACCAATGCCAATGATATCGCTCGTTCAATCTCTGCAAGCATGGATCAAATTGCGAAAAATGTACAGCTTGTAACAGATTCAACAAATCAGACTCAACAAAAGGCGAATAACGGTTTAATTGTGATTGATAAAACTGTGAAACAAATGAATCAAATCAACGATAAAACAAATCAGATCTCAAGCGTCATTCTTAATTTAGAGGAAAAATCAAAAGAAATCGGCAATATTACATCACTCATTACTGCTGTTTCAGATCAAACAAACCTGTTAGCATTAAATGCAGCCATTGAAGCTGCAAGGGCTGGAGAGCATGGTAAAGGATTCGCGGTTGTTGCAGAGGAAGTCCGTAAGCTAGCTATTGAATCGAATGAATCAGCTAGTAAAATTAGTCAGCTCATTTATGATATTCAGCAAGATATTCATCATTCTGTTTCTGCAATGAAAGATGGAAGTGATACCGTAAAAGAAGGGTTAATCTACGCAACAAAGGCAGGGACAGAATTTAAGGATATTTCTAATGCAATTAGTGATGTATTAAATCAAATGGAAGGAGTATCCGCTTCAATTCAGCAAATTACAGCTGGGACAGCAACGATGGCTAAATCTATCGAAGAAGCATCTACGATTGCAGAGAGCGCTGCTGCTTATTCACAAAATGTAGCTGCATCTGCAGAGGAACAAACAGCAACGATGGAAGAGATCTCTGCTGCAGCGGAGACCCTTTCTAGAATGGCAGAAGAACTACAGAATACTGTTCGAAAATTTAAGTTATAAGGATGAAGTAGAAACTAGCTCAATTGATCGTCTAAAGCGATTGATTTGAGCTAGTTTTTTCACATCATTAAAAAGGATGGCATTGAACCTTTACTTATGAATAGGCAACTTTTTAGGTAACTGATGTATAGCGTTCGCTTCGGAAATATACTTCGCTAAGGTTGTGCATTGTTCGCATTTTCAATCATACACGTTCGTTATGTCCCAGCCTCTTAAACTCTTAAGAACCAGCAGTATATTTTCTACTATTAACTTTATTTAAACGAACGCTAACGTTGCATTAATTAATTCCTATATTTCGAAACTTTTATGGAATGAGTGCAACAACCCTATTTAGCGCTCATCACTCATTGTTTTCATGTACTAAGTTCAGCTAAAAGTGAAAAGTAAGAAGTCATTGCTTTGAGTAAGACTGCTTCAATACACAATCAAACTATTGCATAAAAACGCCAGGAAGTCTTAATTGGGGAACCAGGGGTCAGCCGGAGGGTTATTTTCTGCGAAATAACGACGCGAAGAATGGCCTAGCTTTACTTGTTCATGGCTATTTTCAGCATTTATTCGATTCCAATCCTCATGTCCGTCATTAAATTTTCGTTCCACTTCGTTCAAATTTACTACTTCCTCTGAATTTGAATGGACAATTTTTATAAATTCAATTTCATCAAATGGATAAATGACGCTTTTCTTTTTATCTCGTCTTTTTTTATGTTTTCTTTTTTGCTCACTTTTTTTAGCTGTCACCCTCTTCTGATTGTCATCAACATTTCCTTGTCTATCTGTCTTATTTCCTTGTTTATATAATGGTAGTACTTCTAGAAAATCGCTTCCTACGTAGAAAAGTTTAGCAACAATATCCTCAAATCTATTTCCGCACCTTACCCTTATTGTCACATCAGTGCCGACTAACTGACGTAATCTGAAATTCAGATTATCACGTAATCCTCCTAAACGGAGTCTAAACCGATCATCGCAAGTGAACGGTTCGCAAATACAATGATCATGTTTAGAATCGCTTTTATGTTTACTTTTACCACATTTTTCACAACGTGAATCATTCTTCTTACTCATTCGATCTCCTCCCTATTTCCTTCCTACAATATAATATTTGGTCGTAAATTGAGAAGTTATTTGGGGTTATTGGATGGACACTATTAACATATGCTTGATTTAAAATTTTTGTTCAAATCTCCAGCATTGATAATAAATTAAAAAGTACATTTTGTATCATTCACTATCCTTATCATTGCAAAACGTAACGGATAAATGGTGTCTTACCAAACATCATCTTCAAGTAAGGTAGTGGCAAGTTAGGTTGGTCATCATATCGTAGAAGAAAGAGGAGGGAAACCGACATGAAACATTTATTGCTAATCAGTGCGATCATTTTAATAGGCTTTGCGCTTATGTATTGGCTCTGGCCTCAAACTCGATCATTACCGATCATAAAACAAGTGAACATGCATCAGTTAGAAGACGTTCACAAGGATACGTATGAAGTAGCAAATGGCAAAATAAAACTACTAAGCTTTTATTACACAAATTGTCCTGATATTTGTCCGTTAACAATGATGGATTTTACAGACTTACAAAATAAGTTAAAAAATGAAGGATTGTTTGGTGAAAAAGTAGAGCTTGTTGCAATAACACTTGATCCTGTACATGACACCAAAGAAGTGATTCAAAACTATGCTAAACTTTTTAACGCGGACCCAACTGGTTGGAAATGGGTAAGAGGAACAGAGGAAGTGACAAAGGAAGTGGCAGATGATCTTCAAATGGTTTATAGCAAATTAGAAGGTGGATTTTTGGCTCACGGTACAACCATGTATTTACTTGATGAAAAAAATCAACTTCGCGCTCTCTATGATATGGCCAATCCAGGTGAACCGGTAAATACTGAAAAAATTGTAGTGGATATTCTTACTTTATTAGAGAATTAAACTCTTAATGCAAAATGCAATAACCCTGAAGTAACGATAACTAATAATGTTCCAAAGAGACCGAATGAAACAACATTTTGGTCAATTTGCTTGGCGTAAACACCAGGTAAACTGCATAAGGCAGGGTTTTTTATGACCGCACCGAGCATTGTTCCCATGATTCCTCCAGTTACTCCATGAAAAAAACCTGAAAGCAAGGATTGATAATTGGCAAGTGCTCCGAACAATATACCGATTGTTGCACCTACTGTCGTTGTAAAAAAGGCAACCGAAGTAAAATCAATTGAAAGGAAAAGATAGCTTAGCATCGCTAGACTTAGACTTAGTACGCCACTTGCACAAGCTGACATAATCATGGAAAAACGGTCTGTAAAAAGCTTTCTTGGTTTATACATTCTGATGTAAAGATAATATCCAATCAGAACATTAATGAACAGCAGGCTGATTAGAAATAACTTCATGCCACATAAGCACACCTTTCATTAAGAGCGTTTAGCAGAAATTAATAATAGTGAGAGAGAAGCTACGAAAAATAATTCGAGCAAGACAAGGAAAACGGTGCTGTTTTTTGCTACAGCACCAAGCATCGGTGCCATCATCCCAGTCATTAGTCCGTTTGCATAGCCACTTAAAAGAGTTTGGTAATCAAACAACCCTCCAAAGAGACCACCAACAGCCATACCAAATAAGGTAGAAGCAAAGGTAACAAATACAAAATGAAAAGGAAACTGATAAATAAGTACCACCCCACTTATGATTGCCATAGATCCACCAGCTATCAAGGAAATATTCATACCTAGTTGAAATCCAATTCTTTTACGCTTCCTAAATAAATAGAAGTAAGCCAATCCCATTAAAAGAATGTTCCCATACAAAAGTAAGCCAAGGTTTATCATAAAAACCACCTTTGTTATGGTCAGGTGACCTAGTCATTGAACATCATTCGTCTTGTTGTTCATTATTGCTCCTTAAGATTCTTCATTCCCTTACGTGGTATAGCTTTAATAATGTATGTATGTGAGAAATAAAGTGTTCTACTGTATTAGACATTTACCCAATTCTTTAAATTTCTTTAATCCTTTCTGCATAAATGAAATCATCGCATACCCTATTAAAAGCATATAGGTAAGGAGGAAAAAAATGAAAAGTGAAGATAAGGTCATTCGCTTTAATGAATACACACAAAAATTACTGGAGAAGCGTCAAAAAGAAATCATCCATAAAGACATTTTGAACGAATTTCATTTTCAAAAAGAAGAAAAGCTTACTTCGCCTACGACATCTACTTCTACGGAAGAGGCGCGGTTATTAATGGAATATATGGAACGGTTTAATTTGCTTCAACTTCAAAGAAAAGATCAACAGATGCGCAAAATCGTTATTTTAAAAAAATTCTTTAAAATGAAAAGAAACCAACAGGTTGTCATATTTTCCAAGTGCGGAAGTCATTCAATTTACACAGAAGGAAAAGTGAATGCAATCGGTAGAGACTTTGTTATGTTGACAAATTTACGAGAACGCATCTGGATTCCTTTTTCGGCTATCCATTCAGCAAACATTCCATTCGGCCAACCATCTTATACAAATTCTCATCAGCATTACATTTATGACAATGATTTGCGGAAAAAATTGCTTTTAAATTTTGGTGAAACAGTGGCAAAACGAGATATCTTAAAACAACAATTTTATGAAGAATCACTTCAGACAAATTTAAATGTTTGGAAGGATCTATGGGTAGAAGTACGTCTTGATGATAAAAAACAAGTGGGAAAAATCATCGAAACAAATAAAACGAAACTTGTTCTCGGTTTATTAAATAAACGAGAAGAGATCCTCTTGAAGCACATTCACTATATAAAAACCATGCGTCTGTTAACGATGGTAGCACAATTATTTAATAATTTTCATCGCCTAAAAAAAATCTAGACACCTTACTATATCATTATTTCATTTTAAGAATATGCATACTTTAACTCTATGGATTTTTAGTTATGAATGGAGGAGTTTACATGAGTACTGAATCAAGAGAAGAGCAATGGTTTAGAAAGTTACAAAATTTAGAAGGAGAAGAAGTGTTAGTTGTTACAGAAACGGACCAGCTAAATTTATTTGGTCAAACCTTTCGGCCAATTTTTACTGGAACCATACATGAGATCAGCTACGGCCATCTAACGCTTTTTCCCGTCATTATCAAAATCTTAAATGCCCCATTTTTTAAATTCCCGATACCGCTATCCATCCCATTAGAGAAATTGGTCCATTTAACACCTAATTTTGACCCTAATACAAGGTTTCCACTCACGTAAAATGATTTCGGAAGGAGGAATTCTATTAAAATGCCCAACTTTAATGATTTTCAAATACAAAAACCAGTGATTAATGATCTTCATGACGAAGGTCTTATTCAAACTTTTGTAGAAGGGATAGGAAAAAAAGTCTTTATTTTAACACCTTCTTTTCCATTTCTCTTCATTGGAAAAATCATCGATGTCATCGGTGACCATTTGATGCTTGATGTAGAAACATCGAGTATCCAACAGCTAGAAAACCGTAAATGGCACGTTCATATCCATCAAATTGAAGCCTTCTATATTGAGACCAGCGACGGTCCAAAAATACCCGAATTGAAAGATGATCTCACTTAAAAGGGAAGGGGGGGAAGAAATGAAGCGATTTTATCATGTTGTCGCAATTCCCATTCGGATCGTATTAAATCGATTTGGTGATTATAATCCACGAGGCGCAATGTACGTTCTAAAAGAAAACGAAGCCAAAGTAAAAGAACTTGTTCGTAATAACCCATTTAGCCCTGTTGAGTTTGTTCAACCACTTGTCATCCGGGCAAACAATGGAGACGAAATCGAGATATTATTTGAAAATAAACTTCCTTTTTCAACAGGGATGCATTTTCAAGAAGCTGATTATAATGTATTCGATTCCGATGGTGCAAAGGTTGGTTTTAACGAAAATACATTGGTAGAGCCTGGGAAACAAATCCTTTATCGTATCAATGCAAATCACCATGGAGTCTATTACTTCTCTGATTTGGGTAATCCATCGAGCAGTGAAAAGGGGTCAAATATAAATGGGTTATTTGGAGCGATTTTTGTTCAAAAAAGAGGTTCATGGTGGACCAACCCTGTAACAGGAAAACCACTAAATAGTGGCGTATATGCTGACATTCACCATCCTTTTTTACCCTCACATCGAGAGTACGCATGGATATTTCACGATGAAATGCCCTCTGTTGATCTTACTGGAAATCGACAGTTGGACCCAGAAACAAACCAGGAACGTGATACGACCCATGCGATTAATTATCGTTATGAGCCTGAGCAGAACCGAAGAAAATTAATTGAAGAAGGTATTGTTTGCCCTGATTGTGTAGGTGAAGAGGTGCATCACGATTCTTGGGTATTTGGTGACCCGACGACACCTATACTAAGAGGATATATCGGTGACCCAGCTAAAATAAGGGTTGTTCACGGTGGAGTGAAAGAGACCCATGTTTTCCATTACCATGTCCATCAGTGGTTTCGCGATCCTACAAATATAAATTCTGGAATTATTGATTCACAATCAATTAGCCCGCAAACATGGTATGACGTTGAACCACTGTATGGACTCGGAAGCCTTCAAGAAGCAAAAGGTGATGTGATTATACACTGTCATCTTTATCCTCACTTTGCAGTCGGCATGTGGGGGTTGAATCGTATTTTTGATACGCTTCAAGATGGCTCAAATTGTTATCCGAACGGGGTACCAATTGAGGCATTGCAACCACTGCCAGATCGGCCACTCCCTCCTAAACCTACCAAAAAGAGACCAGGATTTCCGAATTTTATCCCTGGAAAGGTGGGCTGTAAGGCTCCTCGCCCTCCTCTTGGAATTGTAGGTGGTAGAGAAATGACCAAATTAGAAAAACATGCAGCGATAAAAAAGCCTAGACCAGGTGCTGTTTTTTCTGACCCTTGTATGATAGCCGATGATCCGGTTGTAAAAGAATTTAATATTTCTCTGATTCAACTTCCAATCGTATACAATCGTCAAGGCTGGAATGATCCGAAAGGACGTATCTATGTTCTAGACGAAGAGATTGACGATGTTTGTTCTCGAAAAAAAGAACCGGAACCGTTGGTCTTTCATGTTCCAGCAGGTACTTGCATACGTGTCAATTTTACAAACCGTCTCCCGGAAGTGCTGGACGGAGATGCTTTTCAATTAGTTACGAGAGCCTACGAAGCAGGTTTGCACATCCATTTTGTGAAATTTGATGTGCTTGTTGCAGATGGTGCAAATGTTGGCTGGAACTATGACTCAAGCGTGTTACCAGGGGAAACAATCCGCTTAGAAT
Organism: Halalkalibacterium ligniniphilum; assembly: GCF_000334155.1. Classification (GTDB taxonomy): domain Bacteria; phylum Bacillota; class Bacilli; order Bacillales; family Bacillaceae_D; genus Halalkalibacterium; species Halalkalibacterium ligniniphilum. The sequence continues at coordinate 64,890 of NZ_ANNK01000091.1, forward strand.
ATTTTGCAGATGTTGAATTAAAAGCATGGTTCTTTCACGATCATTTGTTTGCCAATGCTCATCAGCAGCATGGCGTTTTCGGTTCGGGAGTTGTTCATGCAAGGTTTACAAGAACACTTGATTCAAAAACTGGAAAAGACAAAGCGTATGGTACACAAGTCACTGCTTCCCATCCATTTATTCCCGATTATCGAGATTTTGCATTATTCGTTCAAGATTTCACGTTACTGTTTGACAAGAATGGTCATCCTTTAAATCCTCCAAACTTCCCAGGTTCTTCAGATGATCCTGGATTATTTGGTGTTAATTACAAAAACGAACCGCTTCAATTTCGACTAGGCAAAAATTGTGACACTGCTTATTCATTTAGTTCGTTTGTAAAAGGAGATCCCGTAACCCCGATCCTCCACTGCTATGAAGGGGACCCCATTCGCGTCCGTTTGTTACAGGGTGCCCACGAGGAGTCACATAGCTTTAATATACATGGTCTTCGTTGGAAACAAGAGAGACCTGATTTAAATTCTAACCACAGATCCCAACAGCAAATTAGCATTTCTGAATCGTTTACGTTAGAAATGGATGTACCGCGATCAGGTGATTACCTTTGGACGTTTGAAACGGAAGAAGATTTATGGAATGGCTTATGGGGTTTAATTCGCGCCTTTGATCAAAAGGTTGATTTTTTAATTCCACTCCCTGATCGCAAAGAACCCCCAAAACGGACAAAGCCATTACCAGAAAAAACAGGTAAGCCACCAGCCAAACCAGAGAATGTCTTAGCTCCAGAAGAAGCTCACGATAATGCACCAGTAAGAAGGTTTGATATCGCTGCTTTTCATACACGTATTGAATATAGTAAGTGGGGTGAGAATGACCCGTTTGGAATTGTTTTTGCTCTAGAACAAGATAAAGATGCGATATTAAGTAGAAAAAAGAAGCCTGAACCCTTGATTATTCGTGCAAATCAAGGCGATATCGTTGAAGTGAATTTAACAAGCTATCTTAATTTCGAAAAATTCCCATTTTCTAATGGTATATGGCCGTATCCACCTGTAAAAGAACAAGCTTTTTACCCACCTTCTGTTCGGATTTCTTTACATCCCCAGTTGATTCAATACGATGTCAAAACATCTAGTGGCGAAACAGTTGGGTTTAATCCAGACCAAACCACAGGACCTGGTAAAACGATCACGTATCGATGGTATGTAGATGTACCAGTAGGAGCTTGTGGAATGTGGGATATGGCTGACATTCGTAACCATCGTTCACTTGGAACATTCGGAGCATTCATTGCAGAACCTAGAGGAACAGAATTCTTAGATGCCAATACACTAAAACCAGTTCAAACAGGCGCCAATATCATCTTAAGGCAACCGTTTTTACCAGACATCCGTGAGTTTACTCTTGTCATGTATGATGGGGCACGACTGTTCAATCGATTCAAAAAACTGATTATTGATCCTGTGGACGGTATTCTCTTCGGAGTAAATGAAGAGGAATTAGATGACCTTGTAGATACGTATGATAATGGCTCAAGGGGTTTTAACTATCGTACAGAACGATTGATTAATCGCTTCAATAAGCATGAGGCTCTAGATGAGCTTTTTAGCTCAAGAAGGTTTGGGGACCCATCAACACCTTTGTTTGAAGCATACGCGGGAGATCCGATCACAATTCGCCTTGTAAATCCATCTGAACGTCGTCGCGCCCATTCATTTCACATCCACGGTCATTATTGGAATTTCAATGTGAACGATTTATTTTCACAGGTAAAATCGATTGTTGGCGAAATTGTCGCAGGACACACATCAAATCTCCAATTACATTATGGTGCAGGTAGTCTTAAAAGTCTATCAGGAGATTATATGTACCGCTCTGGAAACATTCGCTGGGATATTGAACAAGGGATGTGGGGCATTATCCGTGTTCATGGAGAACAATTAAAGAATCTTCCACCGTTGAATAAATAGAATGAAGCCGGTTAGCGATTTCATTTCACAGAAATCAGCATGAGCGGCATGCTTTTCCCACACGGATGAAAACGAGTTTGTCCGATCATTCTCTGTACTATTTCAATAAAGGTGGCGTGAGCGGAAGGGCTTCATTGTTCCACTAACTGAACTGAAGCTCCGCCCCTTTTCACAGAAAAAAGGAGGTGAGTAATAGTTGAAATTTAAAAACAAATGTGTAGGGTTACGTTGTCCTGAAGTTGTCTCACCCAAGACACCAGACGATTTTTGTATTCCTAAAGAATATTGTCCAAAACAAAAAAAGACGCCAAAATTCCCATCACCAAACACCTGTTTCCCCAACAGCAAATTAGAAGATTTAGAAATGCGGATTCGAAAAGCAAATGACTTTTTACTCGATTTAGCTTTATCAAGTAAGAGAGAAAAAAATGAGGTTTTCAAAAAGGCTTTTGAAGGACTACTCCATCAGAATCTTATCGTAGAATTGGATTGTAAGACAAAAATAGAAGAAGGAGACAACGAAGTAATAGAAGGATCAAATAATCATACAAAGTTGCAGGGCACCGTAGTCCTTGCAGGAAGGGATTTTACGATTCTTAAAAACAAGCAGAATAAACTTCTTATACCTTATGAAAAAATAAGTTTAGTGAAACTCCGAAAAAGTTATCATGAACCAACACCGCAACCTTTATTGAGCAAAATCGACCCTTGTTTACGTCGATGTTTAACATTTCAATTCGGTGAAGTTGTCTCAGGTTCACCTGAGCTTATCCAAATATTTTTCGGGTTAGATTTAAAGGTCTATCTTCTATTAATGATTGACAAGAAAATAAAGCTCGTATCAGAAGTTGATACGATAGTAGGCACTTTATTGGATGTATATGCTGATTCAATTAACATCTGTTTAGGAGAAATGAAAAGCACAATGAATATTCACGATGTCTGTTACATTATTGCGTAATGCTCCCTATAGTAAATCAATATCCTCATTTAAAACTAATCTTACACCAGCGATCTGGAGTGAGTGGATTTGTATGATAATAACAAACTATAGGGGTATGTCAATAAGCCTACCATTAATAATCCATGCAAAAACCCGTCTTTTAACAGCTTTTTGGTTATAGTAGACAAGGAATTACAAATAGATATACAGTGCATCATTTGTAAATCCTTGTCTACAACGTAAAGGCATACTACGTTGTGTTGTCGTTAGTTTTTCTGTTCATAATTTTTTAATAAAAGCGCGAGCTTCTTCAGGCGTTAACCCTATATCTCTAGTTTCCATGAGCAATTCCAGTCATCATAGTAAAGAAAATCTTTACCATAAATCTGAGGCTTTGCATCCTCATTTTTCAATAAGTTTGCCTTTTCTATTTTCCTTTTAAAAATAGTGAAAGACCTAAAGGACGACAGATATTCTAAATGTAATATTACCATGTCAAATCTGTTCGTAATAATGACCATTCTATTTACAGTGTCTTATTTACACTGCTATAATTAGATGGAATACATAGGTGAGAGAGGAAAAGATATTCATGATAGGTGAACAAGTTAAAAAGTTAAGGCTTGAAAAAGGCTTGTCTTTATCTGAACTAGCAGAAAAAGCGGGAGTAGCGAAATCATATTTGAGTTCGATTGAAAGAAATATTCAATCAAATCCCTCTATTCAATTTTTAGAAAAAATAGCTGCTGTATTAGATGTTTCTGTTGAAGCATTATTAAACGAGTCTCCAATTAATGAAGAACAAAAGCTTGATACAGCTTGGCTTGAATTAGTGAAAGAAGCAATGAACTCAGGGATTAGTAAAGAACAATTTCAAGAATACTTAGAGTTTGAAAAATGGCGTAATAAACGATCTGACAAATAGCGCACTGTAAAACCCCATTACTCTAGTATCTGGGGTTTTACAGTGCGTTTAATCACATTCATTTGAAGAATGGTTCAATGATTCATTTAATTGGATAAAGTCAACATCTAGGTCCTCTGAAATTTTTTTAACACAACAATACTTAGGTTTTTCTGTAATCCTCTTTCAATATAACTAATATAGGATTTTGAAACACCGGAAAGAATAGCTAATTGATTTAATGTCATTCCTCTTTTTTGCTATAAAGCCTTAAAAGTCAATTTAGTAGGCGTTATATTTAATGAAAAAGCAAAGAAATAAATGGTAAAAAAACGAAACCATCATACAAGGAATGTGTTATTTTTTTGATTTCACGTTCGTTATTAAGAACTAAAGCTGCTTTTGGTAATGTCTGCTTACCGTTATCGGTGGAGGAACTCGGTCATGCTGTGGGTTGAGGGATCGATATTGAGCCTGGGCATTACCCGGCTACCAATCATGTTATTAAAGGGAATGAATTTTATAATAACAAAATTCAAATGGTATTAGCCTATGGTGAGAATGTATTTGGCGTTTAACTGATGTACCAAACGGCAGTAAACCTATCAATTTTCCATCCATTAAGAAACCTATCTGATAAATACTGGATACATCTTGTATTTTCACAAAATTAAATTTATTATAAATAGTATGGTTAAAGCGATTTCATTATTAAAACGCTTTTATACCTTTTAGAAATAGATTCGGTCCAACAATCATATGGCTGGACTTTTATTTATGAGGTGAAAAAATGGCATCTATCGTACAAGAACTTTCAACGCTTTTTCCAAAAGAACGAATTGTGACAAACGAAACGATTTTAGAACAGCACAGCCGTGATGAGACTTACCATACGCCTCATTTACCGGACGCAGTGTTTTTCGCACAAAATACGGAAGAAGTAATCCATCTCGTTAAATTTGCAAATGAAAAAAAGATTCCGATTGTGCCTTTTGGTTTAGGGTCCAGTTTAGAAGGGCATGTGATTCCTTATCAAGGAGGCATCTCCCTTGATATGTCACAAATGAATAAAGTATTAGAAATACGAGAACGAGATTTTATTGTTAAAGTTCAGCCTGGGGTAACACGTACGCAATTAAACAAAGAATTAAAAAAATATGGCTTGTTCTTTCCAGTAGATCCAGGTGCAGACGCAACATTAGGAGGAATGGCTGCAACCAATGCAAGTGGAACAACTTCAGTTAGATATGGTATTATGCGTGACCAAGTGCGCGATCTAGAAATTGTATTAGCTGACGGTAATGTGATACATACAGGAGGTCTATCGGCTAAATCTTCATCAGGCTACAATTTAAATGGATTAATGGTCGGTTCAGAAGGAACACTTGGTGTCATTACTGAGTTAACTTTACGTGTATATGGTATCCCTGAAGTAATTATGGCTGCCCGGGCAACATTTCCGACGATACAAGAAGCTGTTGATGCAGTTGTAGCGATCTTATCAGCTGGTATTCCAATGGCACGTATGGAGCTGGTTGATGCAAGATCGATTCAGCAGGCGAATCGATATATGGATTCATCCTTTGAAGAGCTTCCAACACTCTTCTTAGAGTTTCATGGCAATGAAGCAGGTTTACACCAAGATGTGACCTTTGCTCAGGAAATTTTACAAGATATGAACTGTGTGAACTTCGCTTTTGAAGCTGATTCGAAGGCACGAAATGAATTATGGGAGCTGCGACATAACTTAGCATACGCCTTTATTCATGGGTCACCAGGTAAAAAATTAATGGTTACAGATACAAGTGTCCCGATCAATGTACTACCTGAAGCAATTGCAGATACACGACAAGCCATTGAAAAGCTGCAATTTGATGCAGCGATTGTTGGGCATGTTGGTGACGGCAACTATCACGTCTTAATGATGGTCGATCTTCAAAACGAAAAAGAAATCGAACAGGCAAAAATGTTAAATGATCATATTGTCAATTTTGCACTTTCAAAAGGCGGTACATGCACAGGTGAGCATGGTGTCGGTAGTGGAAAAACGAAATATCAATCACGAGAACATGGCTATGCCTACGAAGTTATGAAGCAGATAAAAAAAACGTTGGACCCAAATAATATTTTTAATCCAGGTAAAATTTTCACAGTAGAGGCTATGCACGAAAGGCGAACATCTAGTGACTAAAGCGCTGACCCTTCTAACGCTTGTCTCACAAGAGGCGCTGAAGTCACCCTGAGGCGCCTAAAGCTAAACAGCTTTAAGCTGCTATACCTTCTAAAATCGAGATGTCCTTTTCAACAATCTATAGTGCATAAAAGAAGGTCGACCTCATAAGTAGAAAGTAACTTAGTACTAATGATAATATAGCTCTGTGTAATCGTCTTAGGAACTATTATATAAATACATAAGAGAGAGTTGATTCAATCATGGTTGAAGGTACAGAGCTTTTTAAAAAAATTGCAGCTGAAAAGGCGGTTGACTATATAAAGGATGGAATGACGATTGGACTCGGTTCAGGTTCGACGATCTATTGGATGATTAAAAAGTTAAGTGAGCGCGTACAACAAGGCTTAAAGATTAAAGGGATTCCCACATCGCGAAGAACAGAAATCTGGGCAAGGGAAGCTGGAATTCCGTTGACAAGCTTTGCTGAAATCAAGGAGCTGGATCTGGCAATTGATGGCGCAGATGAAGTTGATCCAAACTTTCACCTTACAAAAGGGGGAGGGGGATCTTTAGTGAGAGAAAAGATTGTCGATGTTTCTTCAAAGCAATTTATTGTTGTTGTCGATCAATCGAAGCTAGTTAACACATTAGGTGCATTTCCACTTCCTGTCGAAGTCGTTCCTTTTGGGTGTGAAGCAACTGCAGAAAAGCTTACAGCACTCCATGTAAAACCAATTCTAAGAATGAAGGACAATGAAATTTTTATATCTGATAATGGTAATTACATTTTAGATTGCCAATTCAACTCAATCTCAAATCCAAAGGCTCTCCATGAGCAAATAAAACGGCTAGTAGGTGTTGTCGAAACAGGACTTTTTGTCGGTATGGCAAATAAAATCATAGTTGGCGGAGAAAATGGTGTAGAGGTACTCGAAAAATAATTGTAATCCAAAAACTACATAGTCTGTCTAAATCTATTGCACAAATACAAATGATCCGATACGATAAGCGTTGAAGCAAAATACATAGAGAAAAGAGGACAATACATGATAGACCATATCGTACTCGTTAAATTTGCAGAAACAACAACACCTGAACAATTACAAGAAGTTGTCGACCGATTCAAAGCCTTAAAAAACCATCTAACTGGAATTGTTGATCTTCAAGCTGGCCTTAATTTGGCAGAAAAAAGCAAAGACTATCAAGTTGTATTGTCTGTTCGATTTGAAGATCAAGCTGCCCTTGAAGCGTATGGGCAAAACGAAGAGCATCAAGCCGTTGCTGCATACATAAAGGAAGTTGGGAGAATCGATAGTATTGGTGTAGATATTGAAATATAATCATTTGTAGAGCACCTAACAATCTTTTTGCTAGGTGCTTTTTAGTCTGAATTCCTCATTTGGTTTTATTGTCAAAGGAGCTTTAAAAAATGACCTTATGATACAGATTTCAGGCTTATTCTATTGTTATTCACCATTCTCATTGTTGTATGATATTTTTATCGTTAGGAGGGAATTGAACATGCTTAAAGAATTTAAAGAATTTGCGATGAAAGGCAACGTAATTGAGTTAGCAGTTGCTGTCATTATTGGGGCAGCCTTTGGCCGAATTGTCACCTCTCTAGTCGATGATATGATTATGCCTCTTATTGGATTGTTAGTTGGTGGAATCGATTTTAATCATTTACAAATTGAAGTTGGGAATGCGGTTGTAAAGTATGGCACGTTCATGCAATCGATTGTTGACTTTGTCATTGTTGCATTTTCGATTTTCTTGTTTGTCAGATTTATTAACAAGTTTAAAAAGAAAGAAGAAATAAAAGAAGAGACAAAACCAACTTTAACAACAGAGGAACAGCTACTAACAGAAATCCGGGATTTGCTAAAAACACAAGCAGAACATAAGTAAGCATGTATACAGCCTGAGACTAAATGATTAGTCCCAGGTTTTTTATTTACTCTAAATAGGGTTTTTATTTTCAAAAGAACGGTTTCTTCTGGTGACATTGTTCAAAGTATCGATAATAGTCATATGTCAATTAACATTAGAGACATTTCAAAAGGTAGAGGGGAGCATTCCTGCATTAGATCCTCACATGCTGTTGCCTTCATCCATAGAGAATTTATAACGGTTATTTTCCAAGTTTCAACTGACTTTTATTATACAAACCATACGCAACTTACATTTCATACAAATTTTAGCTTTTTGTTAAAAAAGGAATATTTTTCTTTGTGTCGAAGAATTGTAACAACCAAAGTTTAATGATTTAGGGAGGTTATAAAAAATGGATTAGCAAATCGGCAATAACAAGCTGAATAGTTTCTGAAGGTGCATGTATAAAAAATCTGTATGGTGACAATTGAAGTAGAGAATCTATAAAAAATTCCTATTACTACTTAGATTTTCTATTTTGTATAATGCTAAGTAAAGTAATGATTCTTTTGAAAATATTGGGACAGTAAGACAAAATCAAGAAAAAAGGGGATTGTATATGAGAATCATTGTAGGAATATCAGGAGCGACTGGTGCTATTTTTGGGATTCGAATGTTAGAAGCTCTTCGTTCAGTTGGTGTAGAGACTCATCTTGTGATCTCAAAATGGGCAGAAGTGACGATTAAGTTAGAAACGGATTATTCAATTGATGATGTTAAAAGCCTGGCGACAGTCGTACACGGATCAATGAATCAAGCTGCTTCGATTTCCAGTGGATCATTTCGTGTGGACGGGATGATTATTGCGCCATGTAGTATGAAAACGTTAGCTTCAATAAGAGCGGGAATGGCTGATGGTCTTCTTGGAAGAGCTGCAGATGTTATGTTGAAAGAAAGAAAAAAGCTTGTCCTTTTAACACGAGAGACTCCATTAAGTGCTATTCACTTAGAAAATATGTTGGGCTTGTCAAGAATGGGCGTTACAATTATTCCACCAGTGCCCGCTTTTTATAATCATCCGAAAAGTATAGATGATATTGTTAATCATATTGTAGCTAGAACACTGGACCAGTTTGATATTGATAATTCACTGACAAAACGATGGAAAGAAAACAACGTGAAGAAAATAAATCTCATTTAAGAACAAATTAATGTTATTAACCGACTTTAATTAATAGGAATTTTCTAATTATCAGTTTAATTCATGTCTATTAATAAAATAAATCTATTTTACAAATTGAATTTATCTAAGTAAGCTTTAAATAATCGGAAAAGTCATAAAATTTATTATTTTTAAAATTGATATGGCGTGTTTTTTCTTTTTTCATCAAAATGATAGCGCATACATTTTTGATGGAAATGCATTTATAATGCCAAAAACTTGAAAGTTAAAAATGAAAGAGAGGAGATGGTGGTTTTGGTGGTCAAGAGAAATTATTGGTTGGTCGTAGGAACAATATTAATTTTTAGTTTGTTTTTAAGCGCTTGTGGTTCAAATTCAAGTGGGCTTCAATCGAATGGAGGAACTCCGGGAGAAGCAACAAGCTCTTCAAACGGAGATAGTCCACAAACTACGGTCCGAATAGGAACCTCTAGTTCAGGAAGTCCTTTTTACACAGTAGGAGTTGGCCTTTCCAATATTATTACCAAGCATGACCCTTCATTTAATATGACGGTAGAACCTGTAGGGGGCTCGCATCCTAATGTTTTTGCTTTACAAAATGACCGTGTGGATTTTGCAATTACGAATTCGCTTGCTTCTTATGACGGTTATAACGGTATCCCACCATTTGAAAGCTCGGTTGATGTTCGGCTTGTTGCACAAGGTCAGGCTTCGATTAGGCAGCTCATCGTCCGAAAAGATTCTGGGATCGAAAGTCCTAGTGATTTAAAAGGAAAAACAATTATCGGACAACGCCCAGCCATGCCTGAAATCGAACAAATTATGTATGCGCTCCTAGATTCATATGGAATTTCAAAAGATGACGTTAATATTATTTCTACAACTGATTCTCCAGAGGTCATTGAAGCTCTTGAACTAGGTAGTGTAGATGGTGCATTATTCCCAGCGAGTTTAAATGCACCAACTTTGTCTGAGATTTTTTCGGATGATGAGTTTAAGTTGATTTCCGTTGATGAAGATAAGCTAGATTCGATTTTAGAGCCTTTACCTGAAGCGATTCAAAAATTTGTTATTCCAAGTGGCACATACCCAAATCAAGATAGCGATGTGTTCGCATTCGCACTAAACGCGTATTTGGTAGCACAAGGAGAGTTGCCAGATGAAATGGTCTACCGTTTAACGAAAACAATGTTTGATAACTATGAAGAATTTACTACCATTCATAATTCTGCAAAAGACTGGACGATTGAGAACTCCCTTACCGAACCTGTCATCCCTTTTCATCCAGGAGCCATTCAGTACTATAAAGAAGTTAATGCTTGGAATAATGAGATAGAAGAGCTACAACAAAGCTTAGAAAATCATTAAACTGACATTTACAATTTTGTATAGAAAGGGTGAAATAAAGTGCAACGTTCTACTCTTTTATTATGGATTTCAACCATTATCGGGATTTATCATATTATAATTGCAGGTCAATTCCTACCAAGATTCGGCTTCTTTATCCCCACGCAAATCCAACTTGCGATTAGCTTGTCCTGTGCTCTCCTGATTATTTTCATTCTTTTTCGAGCAAGTAAAAAAAATAACAATGATCGAATTCCATTTTATGACTATTTGTTAATTGGAATGGTATTAGTTAGCTTAGGTTATGTTATCTTTTTTTATGAAAAAATTTTACAGTACAGTCAATTCGGATTTCTTGATACGACTGGAATAATTTTAGCTTTATTTATAAGCATTCCGTTACTTGAAGCGGTTCGAAGAAAAACTGGTTGGGTATTTCCAATCCTAATTCTTACATTAGTCAGTATCACCATCTTCCAAAAGTACCTACCAGGTATTTTATATGGCCAAGGCTATTCGATTGACCGATTGTTATATAGTGCTTATGTAGGAAGTAGTGGTATTTTTGGTCTCCCTCTAAATGTTGCAGCGTCAATCTTAATCATTTTCCTTATCTTTGGGGCATTATTGGAACGAGCTGGGGCTGGTAAATGGTTTATGGATATTGCTCTTGCTCTAACTGGTTGGTCTAAAGGAGGTCCAGCAAAGGCATCCGTCGTTTCGAGTGCTTTATTTGGCTCCATTTCTGGATCACCTTCTGGAAATGTAGCAACAACAGGTATCATTACAATCCCTCTCATGAAAAAAATAGGCTACACACCCAAATTCGCTGCTGCCGTAGAAGCTACTTCTTCTACTGGAGGTCAATTTCTGCCCCCAGTAATGGGTGCCATTGCGTTTGTAATGGCCGAGTGGATTGGTGTGCCTTACTCACAAATTGCGATTGCCGCATTAATTCCAGCATTACTATATTTCTTAATTGTGTTTGTATCCGTCCATTTACAAGCCTACAAAGAGGGAATACCGTCTTTACCAAAAAAACAATTACCTAATTTTTGGAAATCATTCACTGAAGGATGGTTTTACTTAGTTCCGATTATCGCCTTAATCTATTTTCTCATCATTCAAGAATATAGTCCAGCAATGTCAGGTATCTATTCTTTGCCGTTTTTAATCGGTTGTAGCTTTTTAGCAAAAGATCGAAAATATTGGCTGTTGCCTAAAAACATCATGCTTTCTTTCCAAACCGCTGTTAAAAGTTGGGTACTTGTTGCTGCAATAACTGCAGCAGTGGGAATCATGGTAGGTGCATTAGAATTAAGTGGTGTAGGGATTAAATTTTCACAATTCATTATTGATGTTTCAGGTGGAAACCTAATACTCACCTTAGTACTTGTAGGATTAGGAAGTCTCATTTTAGGCATGGGCTTAGATTCCATTCCGGCATATATCACATTAGCCACATTAATTGCTCCAGCGTTAATTCAATTAGGAATCCCAGATCTTAGTGCACATCTTTTTATTATTTATTGGGGTTTAGCGTCTTTTATCACACCACCTGTTTGTATTGCAGTATTCGTTGCGTGTGGTCTTAGTGGAAGTAAAGTCTGGGAGACTGGTGGAGAGGCAATACGATTAGGAATCGCCGCTTACCTTATTCCTTTTGCTTTTATATTCAGTCCAGGACTTTTACTGCAAGGCACCGTCACGGAAATTACATTAGCGACAATTACAGCAGTTACTGGGGCAGTCCTGTTAGCTTGTAGTATTCGGGGATATGCGCTAAAAAGTATGAATATTCTCGAGAGAATTTTTATTGGGATTGCAGGAGTATTATTGATAGGACCAAGTACTTTATTTGCAGTGATTGGCTTTGGGATAGGTGTTACTGTTTTGTTATGGCAATGGTTCAATAAAGTGAAATATAGTTCTGAACAACTGAATAGCGATCTGCCAAGCTAAAACTACTTTTTTGTGATAATGCCTAAATCCAATGAACCAGTTCATCTGTCTAATAGATATTTTCTATTTGTAAAATAGAGAAAATTTAAATACAATAATAAAAAGAATATTTAAAATTTTTAGACCTAAGGGGACAGGTGAACGATTTGGATTTAAAAAATGTTTATACCTTTGTAACTGTTACAAGAGAAATGAGTTTTGCTCAAGCTTCTCATGTCCTTCATTTAAGTCAGCCATCTGTAACTGCACGAATCCAAAGCTTAGAACAAGAATTAGGTAAATCACTTTTTATTCGTAGTAAGCGCTCGATTCAATTGACAAAAGAAGGAGAAGTCTTTCTTCCTTACGCATTAGAATTATTAGAAATTGAAAGTGAGGCGAAGGAAAAGCTATATAGTCTAACCGACACATTAGAAGGAAAAGTCTCGATTGGAGCTACAGCTCTTTGGTCAGTTTATATTCTCCCATCGATCTTAGGAGATATTCTCAAGAAATACCCTGGAATCGAAGTGAAGGTGTTAACGGGTAATACTGTTCAAATCTCAGAGATGCTTACGCAAAATCAAGTCGACATTGGGCTGGTCTCGTCTAAAGTGAAAAAACAGGGAGTATGTGAGCATCGACTGTCAGAATATGAATTGGCAGTCGTATGTAGTCCAGAGCATTCATTTGCATCAAGAGTGATTGAAGTTGACGAATTATTAAGAGCCCCAATGGTTACGTATCAGCAAAAATCGGATGCCTGGACTAAGATTCGAAAAATTTATTCTGAATTTGGTGCTACTCCAAATGTCGTCATGGAATTAAATCAAATTGAAGCAGCAAAGCAAATGGTTAGCAGCTCACCATGTATTTGTATCCTACCAATCATCAGTGTCGAGAAGGAGTTGGAAAAAGGACTGCTAAAAAAGGTAGAAGTCAACAATTTACCTCCTATTATTGAAAAATTAAGCATGATTTCGTTAGAAAAAAAGGAGTCCTATCAAGTCATTAAAATACTTATGGACATCATTCAACGAAAAATAAGAAGTAAACGTACTCAAGAAATTAATTAAATTTTTACAATTATCCACAAAAATATGAGGAGGAGAAAAATATGCTTTCAAAAGAACAAAACGATTTATTAACAAAGACGAATGCAGACACACCGATGGGGAAGTTATTTAGAAGATATTGGATTCCAGCTATGATTTCAGACGAACTGCCAAAACCTGATTGTCCTCCAGTTAAAATTAAATTACTTGGAGAAGAGTTATTGGCCTTTCGTGATACAGAAGGAAAAGTAGGTTTGATCGACGAGTTTTGTCCTCATCGAAAAGTATCCTTATATTTTGGAAGAAATGAAGAGTGTGGCATTCGCTGTGTTTATCATGGATGGAAATTCGATGTAAATGGTGAATGTGTTGATATGCCATCTGAACCTCCATCAAGTAACTTTAAACATAAAGTACAGATTAAATCTTATCCGTGTCGAGAGCGCGGAGGAGTGATTTGGACGTATATGGGACCAGAAGAAGAAATGCCTGAGTTACCAGAACTGGAATGGAACTTAGTGCCTGATAATCACCGCTATATGACAAGGAAAATTCAATATAATAATTACTTCCAAGCGATAGAAGGCGGATTGGATTCAAGCCATATTTCTTTTCTACATCGCGGAGCAGGCGGTCAAGGGTTTATGGGTTTAAAAAAGACAGCTGCTAGTAAGGTGTCCAATTATTTAACGGGAGATACCGCTCCAAAATTTGAAGTGGAAAAAATGGATTACGGAATGCTCGTCGGCGCTAAACGACATGCAGAGAAAGGTAGTCTTTATTGGCGCATTACTCAATTCTTAATGCCATGGTACACAATGATTCCTCCTTATGAAGACTCACCAAGAGGAGCACATGCCTGGGTCCCGATGGATGATGAACATGTGTATACATGGAATATAAATTGGAATCCTACTAGACCTTTAACAGACCATGAGCTTGAAATATTGAAGAGTGGCCGGGGCATTCATATGGAGCTTATTCCAGGTACATTGAGAGCAAAGCAAAATAAAGAAAACGACTATTTAATTGACCGTGAATTACAAGCAAGTGGAAAATCATTTACTGGTATACACGGTATTCAAGCACAGGATAGTGCGGTGCAAGAAACTCAGGGAGCCATCGTCGACCGAACAACAGAACGACTAGGCTCAAGTGATGCTGCAATCATTGCTGCAAGGAGAATGATGCTAAAAGCAGCACAGGATTTAGAAAAAGGGATTACTCCTCCAGCATTAGACCCGTCCTCTCATCATGTAAGATCAGCTTCTGTCGTATTGCCAGAAGGAGTACCGTTTCAAGTAGGAGCTAAAGAGGTTTTGACCTTTACAGATGAGGATTATATCCGAGATGAAGGCGCGCAAAATGTTGCAGCTGCTAATCAAGATAAAATTTAACCAAAGTGTTGAATGAAAACGCTTATAAAAGCGAAGGAGGAGAGATCTCTTTGTCACAAAAAGTATTTGCAGCTGTTCAGTCAGGCGAAAAACAGACCAAAGTGAAAACATTTGATTTGCCTAAAGTTGCCGATGATGCCGGTTTACTGAGAGTTGAAGTTTCAGGAGTTTGCGGTAGCGATTGGCCTGATTATAAGAAATATATAGGTGATAGAATACTTGGTCATGAAGTCGTTGGCTATATTGAAAAAATCGGGAGGTTTGCTGAACAACGTTGGGGTCTAAAAAAAGGTGACAGGGTAGCACTTGAGGAGTATTTACCTTGCGGACACTGTAATCGTTGCCGGTCTGGCGAATTTCGTTTATGCGCAGCAACTGATAAATGGAATGGTGGCATCCGTTTTGGATTTACGACTATATCTGAAGCCCCTTCATTATGGGGCGGTTATAGTCAATATCTCTATTTACACCCAAACTCTGTCTTTCACAAAGTACCGGAACATATTCCGGCTAATCAGGCAGCATTAGCATTACCGTTGGGGAATGGAATTGAATGGGCAGTGAATGAAGGTGGAGCTGGCCCTGGAAAAACTGTATTAATTCAAGGGCCAGGACAGCAAGGGCTTAGCTGTGTACTCGCAGCAAAACAGGCAGGTGCAGATTGTATTATTATCAGTGGTTTGTCAGCTGATGAAGAAAGGTTCAAGCTCGCTAAAAAATTTGGAGCAGATTTTACGATTGATGTTCAAAAAGAAGACATTTTTAAACGGGTGAAAGAGATTACTGGGGGAGAAATGGCCGATCTCATCATCGATGTTGCTTCTGGCGGACCTGCCACCGTAACTGCAGCCATCGACTTAGTAAAAATACGAGGAACCATAATTTTAGCAGGAAAAAAGCATCAGGAAATCCCTGAATTCTATAGTGATAAATTAATTTCTAAATATATTACCATGAAGGGGGTTCGGGGGCATAGCTATCAAGCGGTTGAGCGGGCAATCCAACTTATCGCATCTGGGAAATACCCACTTAACGAAATGTGTACACACCACTTTGGTTTAAATGAAGTAGATAAAGCGTTGAAAACAGTTGGTGGTGAAGGAGAAGATGGAGCCATTCACGTAACTGTAAACCCATGGAATTAATAGTAATTCTATCTTATATAAGGAGATGTTACATTTGGGCAAAAGCTTGCAAAGTTACTTAGAAGACTTAAAAAATGCCGAATCACAAGAATTAGTTGAGATTAACCGTGGCGTTGTTCCTCATAAATTTGAAGTAACAGCACTATTAGAGCATATGGACCAAAAAGGTGACACTCGAATTCCTTGGTTCCGGTCTGTTGTTAACAATCATGATCATCCGACAGATATGACGGTTGTATCAAATATCTTTGGTACGAGAGAAAGAATTGGTCAGCAACTAGGCGGTGAAGCTCTAAAAGGTGGTATGGCTGTCAGCATGGAATATGCGAAACGAGAGCTTGAAAAGATTGATCCAGTCTTACTTTCTTCCAATGAAGCACCAGTAAAATATGAGATCAAAAAAGGAAAGGACATCGACCTTAAAGAACTACCAATCGTCAGACATTATGAAATGGATTTAAGCCCCGTGTTAACGATGATGCTTGTCATGAAAGATCCAGATGAAGGATTTTATGATGTTTCCTTTACAAAGGTATTTCCTAAAGGTCCTGATAAGGCGGGAGTATCCATTCATTCACCGCACCTAGAACGAATATTAACTCGATATGAAGAGCGCGGTGAAGCTGCACCTGTTGTCAGTATCATCGGTCACCACCCTGCTTTCACATTAGGAGCAGCAGCTCGCGTCCCTTTCGGAAATGATGATTATGCAACAATTGGTGCGTTTCTTCAAGAACCAGTTCGCCTTGTGCCAAGTGAGACATGGGGAGAGGACTTTTTAGTACCTGCTGATGCGGAATTCTTAATTGAGGGAGTTATACAGCCTGGAGCAAAAACAATTGTTGACCCTTTTGGAGAAGTAACGAGAGATTATCAACCGCAATGTTTGCGTCAACTAATGGATGTTACGGCAATTACAAAGCGAGAGAATGCGATTTTACAAGACATTTTTTCAGGCCATCCAGAACATTGGTTGTTAGGGGGCATTGCGAAAGAAGGCGGCCTTTTTAACATGCTACAAAAACAGTTTGGAAATGTTACAAGTGTGAAAATGCCATTTTCAGGTTGCTGCCGTCTAGAGTGTTTTATTTCAATTAAAAAACGAACAGAGGATGAACCTTTTAATGTGGCAATGGCGGCATTTGGTTTTGATTCACAGCTCCAATATATTACCATCGTGGATGATGACATTAATACGTTTAATGAATTGGATGTTCGCTGGGCGGCTGTCAACTATGTAAACCCTGACCGCGACATTCAAAAAATCCGCGCCCGCAATCACTTCTATAATGCAGGAGCCGGTTGGAAAGTAATGATTGATGCTACAAAACAAACCGTTGTACCATCACCAACTAGATTCCGAGTACCCCCAGAAGTTATGGAAAGAATGAAATTAGATGATTACATTAGTGGAAAACAAGGTGTTACGAATTAAAGTTAATTTAAATGGGAGGAGATTGAATGGGTAAAGGTGGAAATTTAGGTGATAGTATTTTGTGGGTTAATTGTGTATCTTGTTCAGGAAGTTTTTATTGTGAACTTGACTTACTGCATATGGATGTTCATCTAATTTGTCCGTTTTGCGAAACAGAATTTTTAGCTAAAGCTGGTGCCCAAAAAGAAAGTACGGCTAATTAAATGAATGAACGTAATAGAGCCTCCTCTAATGAGGGGGTTTTTAACTAAATGTTGGAGGGTGGTTTTCTTGATTAAGCAGCATAATGAAACGAATGAAATGCTTAGCTATTTTAGTGGAAAAACCATTGCAATCATTGGATATGATGAACAAGGGTATCAGCATGCAAAAACGTTAAGCGAGCATAATATTGAAATCCTCGTCGTTTTAAGAGAAGGTACTCCTGTTGATCATTGGAGAGAAGAAGGCTTCGATGTTGTCTCAGTCTGGGAAGCTGTTGACAGAGCTCAAATATTGCAAGTTTGGTAAAAAGAAAGAAACGTTTCAAAGAAAACTGATAAGTAAATACATTAATAAATCTAGTCACCTGTCGTTACTGGTGTCTGTTATTAATAAAGACAAGGTTACATTTTTGCGAATAAACCTAAAATTGAAGCGGTTGAAACCATGATTACTGGTTTAGGAGGGAACGGAATGAGTTATCTGCCCAAGCAATTAGAACTAATTCTTAAAGAAGATAGTTATATGTGTTAAAGAGACTATATTGGATTGTTAGCTAGTTGTAACGTTTCAATTTAATAGCGCTTCGTTTTTTCCTAAAATATGCTTTGTAACAATCGTTCGTATTACCATTAATCCTTTAACCTCTTTATATGTTGTTCATCATTTTAATAAAGCCCACTCTTTTTCTAGTTTATTTCATAAAATAAGGAGAAAAAGAAAGGGTGTGTTTATCATGATTACTGTTCCTGTTACTGGATTGTTGTACGATGCTTATGATGAAGCATCTTATCATTCTCATAATCTTTATATTACGACATGGGATGGTCAACCCGTTCACTCTCATCATATTAAGGGGATTACTTCATTTGATGTAGGACATGAACATCGCTACAGTGGGACAACCGAGCGAGCACCAAGTGGCATTTCACATACCCATCGTTATTTTACTTATACCACTATTAACAGCGGCCACAAACATGTCATTAAGGGTGTGACAGGACCAGATATTCCTCTTCCTGGTGGGGGACATTACCATGAATTCAGTGGCGTAACCACTGTTGACGGGGCAACCCCCCATAGACATCAGTACAGCGGTCGTACAAGTATGTGACACTTTCTCAAAAGGAAAAATCCAAGTCATCTTTATTATGAACAATTGCAATAAAAATTTACTAATTCATTCAAAAATAATGATTAAAACAAGAGGCTGGGACAAACTTACGTGATGATTGAAAATGTGAACAATGCACAACCTTAGCGGAGGAAATATAGCGGGATCAAAGGCAAGGGTGAGACCCCACAGTGCGAAAAGCACGCGGAGGCTCACTAGCCGCCCGCGGAAAGCGAAGTATATTTCCGAAGCGAAGGCTATGTATCAACGATCATGACGTTCGCATTTCTCATCAATAAAAACTCTTTTGTCCCAGCCCCTTTTCCTTGTTATTTACTCATTAAAAAAATAGACTATTTTAAAATATCGCTTGCTCCATTCATATCCATTTAGATTTTACCTTAATGTTATTATATACTAAGAAAATCAAATGAAAATCTTCATAAACAGTATTTATCTTTTACATTATGATTAACTTTGCGTAGAGGAGGTCATTCAATGAATCTCAATGAACAAGTTGTATTGGTTACCGGGGCAAGCCGGGGACTAGGAGCTGCAATTGCTAAGGCTTTTGGGCGAGAAGGGGCAAAGGTTGTTATCAATTATTTTAACAGTGAAAAACAAGCTGCGGAGGTTGTTGAAAGCATTGGAAATGAACATGCGATTGCTCTTCGTGCTGATGTTAGAAATCAAGAAGAAGTAATAAACATGTTTGAAATGGCAAAAAATCATTTTGGAAAACCGATTACAACTGTCGTGAACAACGCCTTGATCAATTTTAAATTTGATGCTGCAAATAAGAAAAATGCTGAAACAATCAATTGGGAGGATTTCCAAACCCAATTTGAAGGGAGTGTAAAAGCGTCGTTACATACTGTACAAGCGGGTATAAAGGATATGGCTGAGTTGAATTTTGGTCGTATTATTAACATCGGAACAAATTTGTTTCAAAATCCTGTTGTAGCCTATCACGATTACAATACGAGCAAAGCGGCACTCCTTAGCTTTACGAGAAACATGGCACGGGAGTTAGGTGAAAAGGGGATTACTGTTAACATGGTATCAGGTGGATTGTTAGAAAAAACGGATGCAAGCTCTGCAACACCAGATGAAGTCTTTGAAATCATCAAGGAAAACACTCCCCTAAAAAAAATAACAAGCCCAGAAGATGTTGCAGATACGGTGTTGTTTTTTGCTTCACCATGGAGCCGTTCAGTGACTGGACAGAACTTGGTCGTTGATGGCGGCTTAGTAATGGACTAACTTTTTTCTTTTATATCGTTTTAAGAGGATTCGATAATCAGACGCATAACCCATCCTAAATAGCTGAACACTAAACATAACCATTCATGAGCAGTTGGCTCTCTCCAAAGTGGATGATAACGAGTTCGACCGGTCACAGAGCAGCCTTTAATGAAGGAGTATGAGCGGAAGTGCTTCTTTGACACTTCTCCTTGAACTGAAGCGCCGCCCCCTTTTCAGAGAAAAAATTTTATTGATAAGGAGCTATTTGTATGGACTTAAAAAGAGCGTCTCAAATTATTTCCTCACCTAAAGAAATTGAAGTCACGTATCACGGAGTCCCTGTTCGGCTCATACACACAAATCAGAAGACCAACACCGTCTCCGTTAAAACAGATCCAAATTCTAATGATATTATGGTTCTTCCTGTAGAAGAATTGGAAGAGGGGGAAAGCAGAGAGTGAATTAAAACTCAGGAAATATGTTACAGCTTGAACGAAAAATCTATAAATGTTCAGTAGAAAGTGGGATGATGAATGACTCCACTTGATGAAAGTAAAATCATGAAAATTAAGACTCGATTAAATAAACACCCTGTGACATTGCCAGATGGCACTCCTGTTCCTTGCTTAGGTCAAGGAACTTGGTACATGGGAGAAGATCCAAAAGCGAAAGCCCAGGAGATAAAAGCATTACAGCTTGGCATTGAGCTTGGTATGACGCTCATTGACACAGCAGAAATGTATGGTAATGGGGGCTCAGAACGATTGGTCGGTGAGGCAATCAAGGGGCTTAGGAATGATGTATTCTTAGTTTCAAAAGTATACCCACATAATGCAGGGTTAGAAAAGATCTCAACTGCTTGTGAGAACAGTTTAAAAAGGCTAGGGACCGATCGTTTGGATTTATATCTTCTCCATTGGATAGGAGGTATTCCATTAGAGGAAACGGTTGAAGGCATGGAAAAACTAAAAAAAGACGGTAAAATTTTACGATGGGGTGTCTCTAATTTCGATACTGATGATATGAAAGAGTTGTGGCGCACGAAGGATGGGGTAAATTGCGTGACAAACCAAGTATTATATCATCTAGGATCGCGAGGCATTGATTTTGATTTGTTACCTTGGCAACAAGAGCGCCATCTACCGATTATGGCGTATAGTCCTCTTGCTCATGGAGGGGCTTTAAGAAAGCAATTAGCCGATGATCCAGTTGTTACTGACGTTGCTGCTAACTATAACGTCACACCCTTGCAAATTGCTCTGGCCTGGACAATTCGCACGAATCAAGTCATAGCAATCCCAAAAGCCGTTCAGGTACAGCATGTAATTGAAAATGCTGAAGCCGGGACCATTGAATTGACTACAGAAGACTTAATTCGCCTTGAACAGGTTTTTCCAAAACCGACACGAAAAATGCCTTTGGATATTATTTGAAAGGGCGTATAGTCTCCAATTCGGTTAAATATCGTATAGGTTTTGGGGGATGTTTCCCTTCAGCTTGGCTTCAATGGATTCTCCATTCTTAGCTTGAACATAATCGCTATATATGGGAGTTACAGCAAGCCCTTTCAAACTTAAGTAGGTAACAGATACATAGTTGTTAATTTAGAAGATACTTTTTAAAGCTGTAAAATCAGCAAAACTGTAAAGAAATACATTCATATCAGGATTGCCGAGTTTCCCACTAGGTGATAGAATGTCCATTGTAGGAATCAAATGACAATACTCATTAAAAGGGAGTGGAATGATGGAAAAGACTCTTGTATTTGGACATAAAAATCCTGACACTGATACAATTACGTCTGCCATAGCGTACGCTGAATTAAAAAACAAATTAGGATTAAATGCTGAGCCTGTACGTTTAGGTGAGCTAAATGGAGAAACGCAATTTGCGTTAGATTATTTTAAAGTTGAAGCTCCTCGTTTCGTCGAAAAAGTAGCCGATGAAGCAAAGCAAGTGATTCTGGTGGATCACAATGAATTTCAACAGAGTGCTGATGATATTAAAGACGTTACCATTTTAGAAGTTATCGACCATCACCGAATTGCAAATTTCGAAACAAGCGATCCATTGTATTATCGTGCTGAGCCAGTTGGATGTACTGCAACCATTTTAAATAAATTGTATAAAGAAAATAACGTAACCATTTCTAAAGAAATTGCTGGATTGATGCTATCTGCCATTATTTCTGATTCATTATTATTCAAATCGCCAACATGCACACAGCAGGATATCGATGCTGCGAAAGAGTTAGCTGAAATCGCTAGAGTGGATATTGAGAAATATGGTTTAGAAATGTTGAAAGCGGGAGCTGACTTAAGTGATAAAACAGTTTCTCAGCTTATTTCTCTTGATGCAAAAGAATTTCAAATGGGGAACAGCAAGGTTGAAATTGCTCAAGTAAATGCTGTGGATACGAATGACGTCCTTTCACAACAAGCAGAAATAGAAGCAGCGATTTCACAATTGATTGCTGAAAAGGAATTGGATTTATTTTTATTTGTCGTAACAGATATTTTGAATAACGATTCCATTGCTTTAGCACTTGGTAAAGCGACAAACGCTGTAGAGAAAGCATTTAATGTTACGTTAGAAAAAAATACGGCCTTACTTAAAGGTGTCGTATCACGTAAAAAACAGATCGTTCCAGTATTAACAGATGGCTTTAAAGTGTTAGAAAAATAGGCACTACATTGACTCTATGAACACTGAGTGGACTTGCTCCACTCTTTTTTATTTGAGATCTAAAAAAATGCGTAAAAAAACGGATGCTATGATTGCTCAAATTTTTACATACATGCTAAGATCATGATAGAACCTTTTTAATTGGAGTGATTAGATGAAAGCCCTCGTTCATGCAAAAATAGAAGGTCTTGATGGCCTCACATACCGCGAGATGACAGAAATGCAACCTGCAAAAGGTGAAGTCCGTGTAAAATTGAAAACTTCTGGCTTGAACCACCGTGATTTGTTTGTCCTGACCCGTCATAAAACGTCAGATCCACCATTGATCCTTGGATCAGACGGTGCTGGTGTGATTGATGCGATTGGTGAAGGTGTGGAGAATCTTCAAGTTGGAGATGAAGTCATCATTAATCCTGGAATTGGTTGGAATGAAAAAAGTGATGCACCTCCTCAAGGATTTGAAATCGTTGGTCTTCCTGGCCATGGGACATTTGCAGAGAAAATTGTTATTCCTGCAGAGAACGCCGTCGCAAAACCTGAATACTTAACATGGGAAGAAGCAGGTGTACTGTCACTCGCTGCACTTACAGCTTACCGAGCCTTAATAACGAGAGGACGTGTACGACCAGGAATGAAGACATTCATCCCTGGTATCGGTAGCGGAGTTGCCACGTTTCTATTACAGTTTGCTAAAGCTATCGGAGCTACTGTCTTTGTAACCTCACGTTCAGCTGATAAATGCCAAAAAGCAATTGAACTTGGTGCAGATAAGGCGATTAACAGCAACGAGGATTGGGGCGAAGCACTTAAAGGCGAAAAAATGGATTTAGTGATCGAATGTGTCGGTGCTGCCACGTTTAATAAATCTCTGGAGCAGTTGCGACCTGGGGGGACGATCGTTACATTTGGCGCGTCTGCAGGAGATGACGTGCAATTTAATCTTCGAAGCTTTTTCTATGGTCAATATAACCTTCTTGGTTCAACAATGGGAAGCGGCGAAGAATATAAAGAAATGCTTCAGTTTATCCAAACACATCAAATTAGACCCGTTATCGATAAAATGTATAAGCTCAGTGAATTCGAACAGGCATTTAAAAGATTGGAAGATGCAGCACAGTTAGGAAAGATCGGTTTCTACGTAAACGAATAATAAAAATCAAGCCAACGACATTAAAAGCGACTTAGGATGTGCACAAAAAAAGAGCATATAAGAAGGAATATAAAGAGAAGAAGGCTATTAAGGTACATAAGCAAAATAACTTGAGAACAAAAAAGAAACAGCAATGAATGAATGTTGCATGCTGTTTCTTTTTTAAGAAGAATAATCATTTAAGCACAATCCATATAATGACAATTAAAA
Organism: Halalkalibacterium ligniniphilum; assembly: GCF_000334155.1. GTDB lineage: Bacteria > Bacillota > Bacilli > Bacillales > Bacillaceae_D > Halalkalibacterium > Halalkalibacterium ligniniphilum. The sequence goes on from NZ_ANNK01000091.1 coordinate 88,860, forward strand.
ATTTGTATTTTTTATCGATCGGATCTTACAGCTCAAAATATAAAGATGAAAGAATAATTTTTGAATGGTTGAGTAATCATACAAGAAAATCTTAAAAAAAAAAGAAAAATGTCAATAAATGAAGCAATCAGTGTATGTATATACAACCTTAAACCGATATAATAAATAGATGCAAATTGAAAAGAAAAACACAAGAGAAAAACATTGCCGCTATAACCATTTAGGATTAGCATGATGCAAAAAGAACAGTCTCTAGTCACCATGGAAATTGTTCCGATGAAAAAGGAAGGGTGGGTTGTGTATGACCTATGTGTTGTTGATTGTTGGGTTTGCTCTGTTAATAAAAGGTGCAGATTTTTTTGTGAAAGGTGCTTCGAACATTTCATCTTTGCTTCGAGTTCCTCCTATTTTAATTGGTCTAACCATTGTAGCCTTTGGAACAAGCTCTCCTGAAGCAACAGTCAGTATTATTGCTTCCTTAGAAGGGAATGACGATATTGCACTAGGAAACATCGTTGGAAGTAATATTTTTAATATCACTTTTGTCTTAGGAATAACAGCGTTTCTATATCCTTTAAAAGTGGAGAATGAAACAATTAGAAAGGAAATACCTTTTACTCTATTAGCCAGTATTGCCTTATTTGTTCTAATGAGTGATATTGCTTTACATACATCAAGTAGCAATTTGATTACTCGTAGTGACGGTATCATCTTTTTACTGTTCTTTGGCATTTTTATGTATTACATTTTTGAGGTTGCCAGAAATAGTCGAGAAAAAACGAATAATAATTCAATAACAACGAACGAAACATGGGGTAAAAATATTTTTTACACAGTAATCGGTCTTACTGCAATTATTTTTGGGGGAGACCTAGTCGTGAACAATAGTACTGCCATTGCGTATACTCTTGGCATGAGTGAAACGTTAGTGGGGTTAACGATTGTAGCGGTCGGTACTTCGCTTCCTGAATTAGTCACCTCAATTACAGCTGCTATAAAAAAGGAAAGTGAAATTGCATTAGGAAACATCGTTGGAAGTAACATTTTTAACATTCTATTTATTTTGGGTATTTCCTCAGTAATATCACCTCTTGTCGTTGATAGGAAAATGTTTATTGATGTGATTCTTATGATTTTTTTAACAATTGTTGTGTTTATCTTTTCTAGAACCAAATTTAAAATTGGGAAAATCGAAGGCCTCATCCTTGCTTTATCGTATATCGTATATGTAACTTATATTATTTTAAGAAATTAACACTTGACGTCATAAAAAGAAAAGGAATATTCATTATGAAAAAAAAGACGCCCCTTTGGAAAAGATGGTGGCTATGGCTTGTCGTTGTTTTATTTATAAGTATTAATTTATTAGTAACGAATAATAATCAAAATCAAGAAGAAAACCCTTCGAACGATATACGCATTTCTGACAGTAATATTTCTACGCATTAATATAGAGAATTTAAAACAAAACCATTTGAAGAGGAATAAGAGATTAGAAAAAAGATTCTTCCTTTTGGGGTAAAGCTGTACAAAGAGATGAGAGGAGAAGACAAATGCGTTTAATAAAAGTGGATACCTGCCAACCTGGTATCAAGTTAGGTAAATCGATTTATGATGAAAATGGAAAAGTCCTTTTAGCTGAGGGAACGGAATTAACTAAGAACCTAATAGATGGTCTAAAAAAACACCATATTTTAACTATTTACATACAGGATGAGGCTTCTGAAGGCATTGAAATTGTTGAATCCATTCCAGAGGGTTTGCGGCTAGAAGCAGTCAATGTCATCACCGAAGGACTTAATACCATTGCCAGCTTGCATTCATCCAATTCAAACATTCAAGGAATGTTCAAATCAGGAAGAGCGATTCGAAGCTTTCAAAAAATTATAAGAGATATCCTCGGTTCTTTAACAGAAAACCCAACAGCTCTAAATTTATTGGCCTCAACAAAAATCCATGAAAATCACGTGTATACGCACAGCGTAAATGTAACAATCTATGCAAGTCAGCTGGCAATTGAGAATGGTTTACCTCTTAAGAACATCGAAGAAATCGCTCTTGGAGCAATGCTCCATGACCTTGGTAAGTTGTACATTTCCCCTGAAATTTTAAATAAACCTGGGAAGTTAACAAAGGAAGAGTTTGACGAAATAAAGTCCCATTGTCAGTTGGGTTATGACATTCTTCGAAAGGTTCACGAGCTTCCTTTAACAGTCGCACATTGTGCACTTCAGCATCATGAAAAAATCGATGGAACAGGCTACCCAAGAGGATTAAAGAGCGATGAAATCCATAAATACGCTAAAATTTTGAGCGTTGCAGATGTATTTGATGCGGTTACAAGCCATCGAGTATATCGACCAGCTATGTTGCCTCATAAAGCACTTGAACTTCTTTATGCTGGAAATGGTACTCATTTTGATCGTAAACAGCTTCAATTATTTAAAGATTGTATTGCTATATACCCTCAAGGCTTGACGGTGAAATTAAGTGATGGACGAGTAGGAATCGTCTCCAAATATAACTTCCATTCTGTTGGACGTCCTGAAATACGCATTATTAGAGATGAAGAAAATCAAGACGTAGAACCATATGAAATTGATTTAGCAGCGAAAGACCACTTAACTGTAGATATTGTGGAAGCAGACGCACTTTTATAATTTATACTATAGCAATGGCTCTCATTTAAATAGGATTGCTTCGTTAATGAAACAAGCCTATTTTTTTGCTCAGGACTATAAATCGATGGCGATCAAAAATACAATTGACCGAAATTTATTTTCTTGATATATTATTCTAAAATCTAAGACGAGCAAAGTTAAATACGAACTCGTTCCTACCAGAGGGGCGGGTTTTTTATTTCATAGATAGAGGAGATATACAACAGCATGAGAAAAAAAGACACCTTGTTTGTTGGACTTATGTTATTTTCAATGTTTTTTGGAGCAGGGAATTTAATCTTTCCCCCATTTTTAGGAATGAATGCAGGAACATCATTCTTTCTAGCTATGGCTGGTTTTATCCTTACAAGTGTGGGGTTACCACTTCTTGTTATCGTTGCATTATCCCGTGTTAATGGGAATGCACAGACGATCGGAAATCGAGTACATCCTTTATTCGGTCTTATTTTCACGATTATTGTTTATTTGTCAATCGGCCCTTTTTTGGCGATTCCAAGGAATGCCACAGTGGCCTACGAAATGACGTTTGTTTCATTTTTTACTTCTTCGCCATTGATGTTGTTACTATTCACGATACTCTTTTTTCTTCTAGTATATGTCGTTAGTTTATATCCCAATAAACTAGCCAACTATATGGGGAAGTGGATAACACCGATTTTACTTTTATCTATCATTGTATTATGTGTTGTGGGCTTAACCAAGCTTCGTTCATCATCCATACTTGCTCCTTCTTCCGATTATGCAGAAGCACCGTTCTTAAGAGGATTTGTTGAAGGCTATTCTACAATGGACGCCTTAGGCGCACTAGCATTCGGTATTGTCATCCTAACCACTTTAAAGGAAAAAGGGGTTCAAGAGGAAAAGCAGCTTACAAAGTATATGTTAAAAGCAGGATTAATATCTGGTGCTGCATTAGCAGTTGTCTATACTGCGATTGGATTGATTGGTGTTAAAATGAATTCCTATGGTCCTTTTGAGAATGGATCTGCTATCCTCTCTACAGCCTCCAACGTAATTTTTGGACAAAGTGGTACCTTTCTTTTAGGAATTATTTTTTTACTTGCTTGTTTTACAACATGTGTTGGGTTAACAAGTGCATGTGGTCATTATTTTGAAAAACTCATCCCAAAAGCCAGCTATAAAACGGTCGTGTTAGCCGTGACACTTGTGAGTTTTACTTTGGCTAACTTCGGACTCAATACAATTCTTACTGTGTCTGTACCGTTTCTTGTCATGTCTTATTCATTAACCATAGTATTAATTGTACTTGCACTTTTCCATCGGTCCTTTCATGGTTCGAGGTACGTGTATGTTTGCACCATTTTGTGTACAAGTTTCGTAGCTTTGACAGATGGACTAAGGACTTTTGGACTTGAATTTGGTTTTATTCAAAACGTAATGACGAAATTACCGTTTTCCTCATTAGGATTAGGCTGGCTGCTTCCTGCTGTCTTTGGTTTTGCCATTGGTCTCATTTTAAGTAAATTCGACAACAAGTTGATTCATTCCCAAGATTTAAATCAATAGCCTCTCAATAAAGACGAGGCTGGGACATAACGAACGTGTATGATTGAAAATGCGAACAATGCACAACCTTAGCGGAGTAGACTCCTGCGGGTTCAGGCAAGGATGAGACCCGTCAGTGCAAAAAGCACGAGAAGGCCACCAGCCGCCCGCGGAAAGCGAAGTGTATTTCCGAAGCGTATGCTATGCTGCAACGATCATGACGTTCGGATTTCTCATCAATTAAAACTCTTTTGTCCCAGCCCCGTTGTTATTGAGAACGGAATCTTATTAACAAAAAAAGAAGAATATTGTAAAAATTTAATATAGATGATATAGTCAAAAAGATTAAACTTCAATATAACAACAAAAAAAGTCTATACTTCACGAGGGGATAATGATGTCGAATTATATGCAAAAAGTGAAGGAACAAATGTCAACCCTTTCTACTAGCATGAAAAAAGTTGCTGGGTATTTACTCGAGCATCCTCAACTTTTTGCCATGCAGTCTGCAACAGAAATTGGAAAAGAAGTAGGCGTAAGTGAAACAACCGTGATCCGCTTTTGCTACTCGCTTAACTATAGTGGTTTTAGCGAGCTTCAAAAAGAAGTTAGAGAAAGCTTAATCTTCGCTAAAAGTAGCTTACATACATTTCAAGCAGACAAGAAGGAGATAGGGAGTGGGCCGAGATTTTATATCGAAACGATGCAGCGTGACCAGCGAAAAATTCAAAAAATGATGGAGCAATTAAATGAAAGGGATCTTCATCATACTGTGAACCGTTTGATTGAGTCCAATCACATTCTTGTCGCGGGCATAAGAACCTCTTTTGCAGCTGCTCATTGGTTCTCGTTCACACTTAATTTGATTCGTGGAAATACTCACTTATTTCAACCAGGTACAGACGATATGATTCACTTACTTTCAAAAATGAATAAGCAAAGTACATTTGTTGCTTTCTCCTTTCACCGATATGCGAAGGAAACGATAAAGCTGGCTGAAGCTGTTAAAAAACAAGGGGCATTTGTGATTGCCATTTCTGATTCTGCCTCGTCTCCAATTACTGAGCATGCCGATCTTCATTTACCTGTCCAGCTATCCGTAAAATCAACACTTGACGCTGCGCCTGCGGTCTTTTCATTAATGAACGCATTGATTGCAGGAGTGTCGATCCACGACAGTGAGCGCTTTGATCAGTATAGAGAAAGATATGAATCATTGCAGCTCGATGATTTCTTTTATAAGAGCTAGCTGATTTATACATATATAATAGGAGGTTATGTTAAAAATGTAAAAACATTAACTCTATACTGTCATTATCGCTGGATTGCCTCCAATAATCCCATCACTTACCGCCTCCCTATTAATGGTAATTATTGTAAGTCTCTTCACCAAAAAACCGACTGGAGAGCAATTAAAAGTGTTTGATGTATAAAACAGAAAGAATCCTCTTGTACCAGATGCAAGAGGATTTTTTTTCGTAAGTTGACCTGTCCAATTTATCCGTAGCTTTTTAAGGTTAGATTTATTCAAGAATATAAACATCCTAATAAGAAAAGAATAGGCTTAGATGTAAAACAGCGGCGTTTAACTTCTTTTAATTAGATCATTCATTTCCATGTAAAGCAAAAAATCATGCTACTTTCAACAAGAGAGTATCTTTCCCTTATCTGGAGGTTGATTTTAATTGATATTTGAACTTTCCATACTTATTATACTCATCATTTTGAATGCATTTTTTGCGGCTTCTGAAATTGCATTGATCTCTCTCAATGATAACAAAGTGAAGATAATGGCTGAGAGCGGAGATAAAAAAGCACAATTACTACATCATCTCCTTTCTGAACCAAGTCGCTTTCTTGCGACCATTCAAATCGGCATTACATTAGCTGGCTTTTTAGCGAGTGCATTCGCAGCTGACAGCTTTGCCACTCCTTTTGCAGAAATGCTTTATTCAATGGGAGTCCCACTTTCACCAAGATTACTAAGTACATTCTCCGTGATTTTTATTACCTTAATATTATCTTATTTCACCTTAGTTTTAGGTGAGCTTGTTCCAAAACGGCTTGCCTTACAGAAAGCTGAAGCCATTTCCCTGTTTGCAGTCAGCCCTTTAACCTTTTTATCAAAAATTTCTTCTCCGTTTGTAAAATTATTAACCGTTTCAACGAATATGTTAGTTCGTCTTTTTGGTGTCGATCCGAATGCGGAAGACAACAACATTACCGAAGAAGAAATTCGAATGATGGTCGATGCGGGGGAAGAAAAAGGTTCGATTCAAGAAACCGAAAAAGTCATGATTAATAATATATTTGAATTTGATAATAAAACCGTTTCCGATATCATGACACATCGGCTAAACATCATCGCCATTCCGATTGATTATCAATTAATGGAAACCGTAAAGTTAGTGAATGTGGAAAGGTACACAAGATTTCCTGTCTATGAAGATAATATTGATAACATTGTGGGAATCTTACATGCGAAGGATTTAATCCAATTTGTAGAAGATTGTGATGAGAACCGTTTTAACATACGAGAGCTGATCCGTGAACCTTTTTTTGTGCTTGAATCAAAACGAATTGATGCATTGTTTCAAGACATGCAAAAAAACAAAATTCATATGGCCATCGCCCTTGATGAGTATGGAGGGACAGATGGAATCGTAACCATTGAAGATGTGATTGAAGAAATCGTTGGAAATATCTTTGATGAATATGATGAGGTAGAAATGGAAGTCGTTGAAATCGAAGTACTTGATGACCATACATATTTAATGGCAGGGACAACGAACCTTTATGAAGTGGAAAATATTTTAAAAATCAACTTACCGATTGAAGAGTTTGACACATTAAGTGGTTTTGTCATTAATCAGCTTGGCTATATTCCGACAGAAGAGGAACATTCAGTGATTGAATACAATAACGTCACATTTACAGTGGAAGAAATATCAGAGCGTCGTATTATCAAAGTAAGAGTAAATTTGGAGGAAAAAGAAGAAAAAGAACGTTAGATGATATCAGAATCCTGATTGAAAAAAGGTCAACAAGCTGTCGTTGATCTTTTTTTCTTGAAATGAACGATTCCATATGAATTTCATGTAGCGATAGCCGAGCATTTTCTATTTTAATCCGGTGCGACTGAGGGGAGACAGCATCGTTACAGTAAATCTGTAAAACGATTATTTCTCGATCAACATCTCCTGCTTAGACGTTTATTTATGCATAATCCAAAAATTGGACGTTTCTTAACTAAATATAATAAACTAGTAACAAAATAAAAAACTGCAGTGAATACTCAATCAAGGCAGGCAAAGAAATTCTCATATAAAATGGTATGTTAATAGCCTAGGGAGGGCAATAAAATGCAAAGCAATCATGAAATGAATGATTCAGCATTTGAAATCGGACTTTATACATTTGGTGATCTCGGACCCGATCCCCATTCCAGAAAAACTATCAGTATAAAAGAGCGGTTAAATGAAGTCATCCAGGCGGCCAAAATGGCAGATGAAGCCGGTTTGGATGTTTTCGGGGTTGGTGAGCACCACCGCTTAGACTATGCAATCTCTGCACCACCCGTTGTTTTAGCTGCTATCGCACAAGTGACAAAGCAAATTAGATTGACAAGTGCGACAACCGTATTGAGTACGGTTGACCCTGTACGCTTGTTCGAGGATTTTGCAACACTGGATTTGCTTTCAGATGGACGCGCTGAGATCATCGCAGGACGTGGAGCATTTGTGGAATCTTTCCCTTTATTCGGGTATGACTTAAACGACTATGACCCTTTGTTTGCAGAGAACATTGAGCTATTCCTAAAGCTAAATGAAAACGAAATTATTTCTTGGCACGGTCAATTTCGCCCATCCCTACATGATGCACAAATTGCCCCTCGACCACTCCAAAACCAACTGCCAATTTGGGTAGGGGTTGGAGGAACACCAGAAAGCGCACAAAGAGCGGGAAGGCTTGGAACTGGGATTGCCCTTGCTATACTCGGAGGAGAACCTGCGCGCTTTAAGCCACTTGTTGATCTTTACCGTCAAGCTGGAGCAGAAGCTGGCCATGCTCCTGAAAATTTGAACGTTGCCGTCACCGGCCATACATTTATTTCAAAAACCACCCAGCAAGCAAAAGATGAGTTTTACCCATATTACTCAAATTATTGGGAATATGTTAATCGTCAGCGGGGGATGGGTACAAGAGTCTCACGCATAGACTTTGAACAGATGGCTCGTCCGGAAACAGGGTTATTCGTAGGCAGTTCAGAGCAAATCATTGAAAAGATCCTCCAGCAATATGAGCTGTTTGGACACCAACGCTTTATTGCCCAGCTTGACATAGGCGGGCAGCCATTTAACAAAGTGGCTGAGAGTATTGAGCGATTAGCCACAGAGGTCGCCCCAGTTGTTCGTCGCGAAACGAGGAAGTAAGAAGGAGAGGGTATCACATGAAAATCATCGGATTATCAGACATCCATATGCCTATAAGGGGGCGAATTTTTCAGGAGAAAGGCGACTAACTGGTCATCAATCCTTCACTTTACAGCCGGTTCAAGGACAGTCAATTTATTATCTGTTGTATTAAGTTCAACCTCAGATCCGATTGGTATCGCAGCTTTATAAAAGCCATGCCCTGTAGCAAGATTGGTCATTAGTGGTTTTCCTAAGGGAACAAGCAAATCATTAATTAAATCTTCATACGTTGTACCATAGGATACAGGGCAATTTGTACATTCTCCCATGATAATCCCAAGGCAATCCTCGAATTTACCTGACATTAATAATTGAGTTAGATAGCGAAAAATCGCTGTGGTAGGTGAATTAACCTCTTCCAAGAAAAATATTTTCCCTTTTGTATTAATTTCATATGGAGTACCAAGAGTATTGACGATCGAAGTCATATTACCACCTACAATTGGTCCTGTTACATTCCCTGGTACTAAACTCACTTGGGGCATATTTGGTGGATTTTGAATAGCTCTTGGTGAAACCAATGTGGAAATGGCTTCAAAAAATTGATTGAAGTTGTACGCAGGTGTTTCTAATCTAAAATCAACGAGCATGAGGCTATGAAACGTAATTAATTGGCTAAATTGATACAAACTATTGAGTAATACAGTGATGTCACTATAACCAGATATTACTTTAGGGTTCTTTTTTATCACGTCAAAATCTAAATAAGGGAGAACGGTCTGAACCCCTGTCCCTCCTCGTGTGGATAATATCATTTTGACGCTCGGATCGCTGAACATTTCCATTATATCTTCAGCTCTTTGCCTGGCAGGTGCAGCTGTGATGCCCTCGTAAGCATAAACGTACCTTCCAAAAAGGATATTAAAGCCCAAATCCCGCAAATATCGTACCCTCATATTGATAATATTTGCATCAAGAGGACTGCCAGGTGTAACCACTCCTATTGTATCTCCTGTTTTCAATAATGGGGGTTTTATTGCCATACTTTCCTCTCCCTAAATTCAATCATAATGTACAATAATAGGTATTAAAAGACGTTCAAAAATATGTCCTATTTATAGTGAAGTTAGAGGAGCATTTGGTGTAGAATCGCAGAATTTTATATAATTGACTGAGTCAACAAAATTATCGTATACTGAAAATAGCGACAATTTCTAACAAGGATGAAGGAGCGTTTTTGTTTGGAACCCATGAATATTGTAGATAAAATTCGGCATTTCAACAGGTATTACGCGAGTGTTCTAGGAAAAATAGACCAAGAAATCTATCATCAACCCTATACACTAACAGAATCACGTATTTTGACAGAAATCAATCTTCGAAACGGTTGTTCAGCGACGGAAATTAGAGAAAATTTAGGTATCGACCGAGGCTATTTAAGTCGGATTATTCAAAGATTTGAGGACGAAAAGATCGTAATCAAAAAACGCTTTGAAGATGATAAACGTCAATATGCTCTTTATTTAACAGACCACGGCCAAAAGATTTTACATACGTTGATCGAGCATGCCAACCATGAAATTGGCAAGATGCTACAGACAATGTCAGATCATGAACAGGCAAAGCTTGTGGCATCCATGGAAGCCATTGAAGCCATCCTTACTAAAAAGCCGCTAACAAACGCAAAACTATCAATACGTTCGTTCCAACCAGGGGATGTAGGTTATGTTGCTTCCCTACATGGAGCACTTTATGCAAAATCATATGGGTTTGGGTCAATTTTTGAATACGATGTGATGAAGGGCTTAACTGAATTTATCGAGAAGCCTGATAGGGGAGGCTTATGGATCGCTGAGGTCAATGGTGAGCCGGTTGGTTCCATTGCTATTACAAAATCAAGTGAAAAGGTCGCTCAACTTCGATGGTTTATTATTGACGAAAAATACCAGGGTTTAGGAATCGGAAAAAAGCTTATGAATACGGCAATCGTTTTCTGTAAGGAACAGGGCTATCAGCATGTTTTCCTGTGGACTGTAAGCATTTTAAAAACCGCTCGACACCTTTATCAATCTTACAATTTTACCCTAACTGAAAAGAAAGAAAACAACTCATGGACAGGGACGAATTTGACAGAAGAAAGATGGGATTTAATATTATCTGAAGATGAATCGTAGAGAGCTTTGCGTTAGGAAGGGAAGAACGATTTTTAAAAACTTGCTACCCTTTCATGTAAATAGTACACATTCTTACAGGTTTTATCTAGCCTTATTCAAAAAAAGCTACGGAGAACGAATACTAGCTGGACTTAGAAAAGGAGCTACCCCTTTATGGAGAATCAGTCTTTAACACGATCAAGCAACCTTGAAATCAAACGAGCATTATTATTAATCGGGATTGTCTTCGTTGCATTTAACTTACGTTCAGCCATTACAGCTGTGGGGCCACTTGTCAGTTCGATCCGTGCCGATATGGGCATTTCAAATGGACTAGTAGGATTCCTTACAACGCTACCATTGCTGTCATTTGCCGTCCTATCATTCTATGCCCCTCGGCTAGGGCATCGATTTGGGAATGAAATAATGGTGTTTGTCGCACTTTTTGCATTAACCGCTGGAATTATTATGCGATCAACTGGCCTTATCTTCACTTTATTTGTAGGGACAGCCATTATTGGCGTCGGGATTGCGATCATTAATGTTCTGTTACCAGGGATCGTAAAAAAGAAATACCCTGAAAACGTAGGTTTAATAACAGGCGTTTATACAACCTCCATGTCCATTTTTGCAGCACTTGGTTCAGGTCTAAGTATTCCATTAGCACAAGGATTAAATCTTGGATGGCAAAAATCTCTACTATTTTGGTCGATATTGGCTGTGATTGCCATTTTTTTATGGATTCCGCATTTACGGCAAGGTTTAAAAAACTCAAAGCCAGTCCCTAAGATTACAAACGTAGCTGGAAATACGTTATGGCGTTCAAAGCTTGCTTGGCAAGTGACTATTTTTATGGGTTTTCAATCTTTTATATTTTATTGTACGATAGCATGGCTGCCGGAAATTCTTAGTGGCAGTGGTTTAAATATGGCTACAGCAGGCTGGATGCTAACGATTATGCAGCTTGCAGGATTACCAATGACATTTCTTACCCCTCTTTTTGCCGACCGTTTTGAAAACCAACGAGGGATTGTTTTACTTATTGGTGTGTTATACATAGGGGGAATTATTGGTATCTTGGTTGGTGGTAGTTTACTCCTCTTATCCTTAAGTGTCATTCTATTAGGTCTTGGGCAAGGAGCTGCTATTAGTTTAGCGCTTACGTTTTTTGGACTTCGCTCTGCTTCAGCGCAACAAGCTGCTGAATTATCAGGCATGGCACAATCTATCGGTTATACGCTTGCAGCGGTCGGTCCAATTTTACTTGGTTTTATTCTAGATATCACTCATTCAGGAACCATTCCATTGTTGATATTAGGTGGCGCTGTTGTGATCATGAGCTTAGCAGGACTTGGTGCTGGTCGAAATCGAACTGTGTATCAATCCTAAAGAGCTCGTGAACCCAAATAGTCGTCGTAAACAGATTGTATGCAAACGAAAGATTTTATAAAATAAACAAATGATTAAATTTCTCTTGAAATAGGTGTTGTTTTTGAAAACATTTATCGTTGTAGGTGGAGGGATTCTTGGTGCAGCTACAGCTTATCATCTTGCAAAGGCTGGGACTGAGGTGACCATCATCGATCGAAGGGATCAAGGGCAGGCCACAGACGCTGCAGCAGGAATTGTATGTCCCTGGCTTTCTCAGCGCCGCAATAAAGCGTGGTATACGTTAGCGAAAAGAGGAGCGAAATATTACCCATCCCTCATTAAAGAATTGGAAAAAGACGGTGAGGCTGACACTGGCTATGCAAGAGTAGGTGTAGTCGGCTTACATTCAGATTTGAAAAAGCTAGATAAGATGGAGGAGCGGGTACAAAAAAGAAAAGAAGATGCTCCAGAAATTGGAGAAGTGTCTAGGTTGTCGGCTTTTGAAACGAAAAAGCTTTTTCCATTATTATCGGACGATTTTTATTCCATCCATGTAAGCGGTGCAGCACGGGTCAACGGAAGAGCGCTTCGAGATGCTCTTATAAGCGGTGCAAAAAAGCACGGAGCTAATTTTTTACATGCTAGTGCAGAACTAGCTTTTGAAGACAATCATGTAAATGGTGTTAAAGTAGAGGGGAGCACATTATATGCGAATCAAGTGATCATTGCTTCAGGGGCATGGTCAAAAGAGATCCTTAAACCACTTGGTATTGATTTTTTAGTTGAGCCCCAAAAAGCACAAATCATGCACCTTGAATTACAAGAAGTAAAAACAACGACGTGGCCCGTTGTCATGCCGCCATCAAATCAATATTTGATCGCTTTTGAGGATGGGCGCTTTGTAGCTGGGTCCACACATGAAGATGGCGTCGGCTTCGACAATCGCGTGACTGCTGCTGGCGTTCATGAAATCTTAGACAAAACGTTTACTTTTGCGCCTGGATTAGTAAATAGTACGGTACTAGAAACTAGAGTTGGCTTCAGACCGTATACTCCAGGATTTCTTCCAGTGATCGGTGCTGTTCCTAACTATGAAGGAATCTTAGTCGCCAACGGACTCGGGGCTTCCGGCTTAACAATTGGACCCTACCTGGGGAGAGAACTAGCAAAGCTTGCACTTGGTCAAGAGCTAGAAATTGACCTCGATCTTTATGATGTCGCTCATGCGATTGAGAAAATTGATACATGACAGGACTTATAAGAGCTTTCAAATTTGCAAGACCTCTTTATTTGCTATTTCTTTCTTATAAACAAACCCTTACCATACCACGAATCCATTGCAAAAACTGCCTGTCATCATTTATAATGAAACCATAACCACGGAAAATAAAAATAAATAGCGACCGAGTGCTCAAACACTCGGTCACTGCAACTACATGCCGTTTGAAGATCGGCTGACCGCAGGATTTTGCTTTAGAAATAGCTCACCTTACTTGCCGGCAGGGTGGCTATTTCTTTTTGTTTAGATAGACGACAAAGGTAATAGTAAGCGTTAATATCGCCGTTAGCACGAGGCTGAATTGTGCGAGTAAACTGAATACTTCGTATATCGTCATAAGCTTCACCCCCTTTCGTTAGGGAGTTCAGCCGCCACCTTGCTTAATGTAGTTGCTATCACCATTATAACAAACATATGTTCTTATTTCTACTATTCTATCATCTCTTACAATAGAAAAAAGGAAGACCTTCTCTTGGTAGAATTAAGTCACCACAACCAATCCTAGAAAAGAGGTCTTCCCTATGAACCGCAAACAGAATAATTAATTTGCAGATAAAATTGCTGTATTTTACGCTGGTACGACCGTTGAAATTGCACCCGTAGCGAATTTTACAGGTAAAGGAGAGTTATTACGACATCCTTACACAAAAGCATTTTTAGGTAATTTTTTTAATGAATAAAGAATACATATACTATCTTCAAAAAAGTATCCCGTTCTGCGATCAAGCAAACATGCAAAAGCCATTGTGGTCTTTAGTTAGATTAGCCAGGAAACCAATATTACACATCACAACTCCGCCCGGCATAATACGGTGTTGTGATGTCTATAAGGAAAAAACCACCTTAATAAAAGCATGTTTTAATGCGAACCAGGCTGAAGAGGATCAATCTTCATTTTTCTAAGCTTTTTTCCTTGTTTTTGCTGCCACATGATCGAGACAAGCACGGTCACACCAAGAACGACGAGACCAAGCAAAAACGGATACGTTATTTCCACGTCATACAGCACACCAGCTAAAGTAGGACCGAGAACATTGCCGATACTCATATAGGCATTGTTCATTCCCATTGCAAAGCCTTGCTCTTCTCCAGCAAGTTTCGAGATAAGCGTTGTTAGCACAGGGCGTAGGATCGAAGTGGCAAGAAAGATGATTAAGGTGATACAAAAGAAAAGGGCATAGCTTGACGCAAAAAGGGAAAATAAAAATCCCGCAGTGGTCACGGCTAAAAACATGCTTAACACCATAGCTTCGCCAAACCGACTGACAATTCGTTCGACGATGAACAACTGCACAATGACACTAATGACTCCAGTTGCTGTAATCATCACCGCAATTTCTTGTGGCGTGGCGCCGAACTGGTTGTCAACATAGAGCCCAAGCACTGATTCATAGGCCATCAGCCCGAAGCTCATGACAAGAACAATGACGAGAGGGATGAAATATGGCTTGCGAACGGATTGGAAGAGCTTTGTTACCATTGGCTCTTCTTGCTCTAGAGATATTGTTTCCCCGCCCAAGTCTTTGCTTTCCTTTAATACAGCGATCGAAAAGAGAACAGCAACTACTGATAAGAGGGCTGAAGCAAGAAGAGGGACCTTCAATCCGAAATCGGCAAGAAAACCACCAATTCCAGGACCAACGACGATTCCGAGCGACATAGCGGCTGATACAAAGCTATTTCCTTTTGCACGTTCCTCAAGCGAGGTAATATCTGCCACATATGCAAATATCGCCGGGACTAATAAGGCTGCACCTATCCCACCAATCACTCGAGACGCATACAACCACCAAATCGAATCAAAAAGATAAAACATAAACATGGAAATAGCTAACCCAGCCAAGCCAAGAATAATCATCAAACGACGACCGTACTGATCAGCCCACTTCCCAGCAACAGGAGACATGACGAGCTGTGCCCCTGCAAAAATTGCAATCATTAAGCCAGCAGCAGTTCCGCCTTCACCAATTGATTCTAAATAGGCAGGCAATATTGGAATAATAATGCCAAAGCTAGCTATTGCAATGAACATGTTTATCATTAAAACGGTCATTTTCTTTTTTCGTTCCATTGACACGTATGATACCTTCTTTCTAGTCTGTTTTCCGAGCCGCGCTTGAATATCATATAGTCGAAGGTAGTAAATGTCAATTGAAATTTTCACAGGCAAAAAATGGGAGGTGATTCGAATAAAAAAATTGAACATAATGTGAAACCTGCGTATTTCTATTATTTCTACATGATTCCTTCACATTTTCTTTTTACACTCAGTAAAGAGAAATTTTGGCCAGAAGAGCCAACATATTAAACTCAAAAGAGGAGGAATCAAAAATGGTAGAATTAAGCAGCAATTTGTTACTTATGGCCTTTATTATTTACATCGTCGCCATGATCATTTTTTCAATGACAATGTATTTTGAAAATAAACAAGAGGTAAACAAAGCAAAAAAATGGGGCTGGAGCGGCTTCAGCATTGCCTTAATTGGTTTTATGTCACAGTTAGGATATTTTATTACAAGGTGGATGGTTGCTGGCCATGCTCCCGTAAGCAATATGTTTGAATATACGACCTTTCTTGGGATGACGATTATCTTTGCGTTTTTAATACTCTATTTAATCTATAAGAAGCCTGTCCTCGGTATCTTCACCATGCCAATTGGAATTGTAATTATTGCTTACGCCTCTGTATTTCCAAGTGAGGTTTCGCCATTGATACCTGCTCTGCAAACCTACTGGCTTCACATCCATGTCATCACAACAGCGATCGGACAGGGGATACTGGGGATTGGTTTTATCGCTGCGCTCATCTATTTAATTCGAATCGTCGACCAAGAGAAACGCTCCAAGCAAACGTTTTGGCTTGAGTCGATTGTTTTCGCCATCACGTGCGCTGTTGGGATTGCGATAACGGTAGGGATATTTTCTGTTAACAATTATTCGGTCACCTTTAACTGGATTAATGAACTTGAAGTCGAAACACAGATTCAATATGAATTACCAGCGATTGTTGGGCCATATGAAGGAGAAGTGATTGCTTCTGATCAGAACCGCTTTGGTCCATTATTTGAAACTCCTGTGTGGATGAACGGTGTAGATGCACCTCGGAAATTCAATACATTCCTATGGTCGCTCATTTCAGGAAGCCTTATTTACCTTGCTTTGCGCCTTGTGCTTAGAAAACGAGTCTCCGCTGCAATCCAACCGATTTTGAGAAATGTAAGCCCTCAATTGTTTGATGAGGTTAGTTACAGAGCGATAATAATTGGCTTTCCTATCTTTACGTTAGGGGGATTAATTTTCGCTATGATTTGGGCGCAAGTGGCATGGACACGATTTTGGGGATGGGATCCAAAAGAAGTGTGGGCATTAATCACTTTCCTTTTTTATGCGGCTTACTTACATCTTCGTCTATCAAGAGGCTGGCATGGGGAGAAGTCAGCATGGCTGTTAGTGATCGGGTTTGGTATTATCATGTTTAACTTGCTAGTCGTTAATCTCGTCGTTGCAGGGTTACACTCTTACGCATAACGTCATGATCGTTGATGCATCGCATTCGGTTCGGAAATATACTTCGCTAAGGTCGTGCATTGTTCGCATTTTCAAGCATACACGTTCGTTATGTCCCAGCCTCATATAAGCCTCTAGGATATTCCATTATCCTGGAGGCTTTCTTTTGCCAATAGACGTAATGAAGTAACGCTTGTTGATCCTCTGTGAAAAGAGGACAGAGCTTCCGTGAAAGGGGGAAAGTCCAAGAAGCCCCTTCACTCACATCCCATCATTAAAATGGTATTCACGTTTCATTTCCGTCCACGTGGGAAGAGCGATCCGCTCAGGTAAGTTATTTTGTAGACCTTCTTACTCTTAGCACGTTAATAAACCCAATGATATGTGCAGACCAAACGACAATAATCAATAAGAGAGACGGAACTCTTACAACATTTGGGATATATGGGGCGTGAAGAAACAAAAAGTAAAATGTGTGTAGACCGACCAATATAAAATAAAGTGCACACGTTCATTTATTGAGAAAAAATTCGTCGCGAACGAATGGGCAAGGTTAAAGAGCGGCACCCTAAAACAAGAGTTCATGTATCTGCTGCGAATTCTTACCGACCACTTATAACGCCATATTTCTAAATGATTTTAAGTGGGTTTCACATGAACAGGTCGGTAGCCAAGTCCTAAGTGCTATTGCGGTAAATGAAAAAATTACTAACAATATACGAACGGCAGGTTGAATTACAACCTATTAGCCATACTTCATGACGAAATAACTAAAAAAAGGGATGAATAAATAGAAATGAAAAAGTTGGTTGTCATTCTTGTCATTTTTCTTATTCTTTTTTCTCTCTACTCGTTTGGATTACGTACACCTATAAAAGAATTAAGCAAACATGAAATCAAGCCAGATGAAGAAACAAAACCAGTCGTATTACTCGTCATTGATTCATTGATGGATAAGCCTTTACAAAAGGCCGTTCAAGAAGGCAAAGCCCCTGCTTTGGAATTTTTAATGAAACAAGGTGAGTATCAACCTGACATTGTAAGTTCTTATCCAACCATGTCTGTAACCATTGATAGTACTTTATTGACTGGAGCATACGCTCATTTACACAAAGTCCCGGGACTTGTGTGGTTTAACCAAAAAGAGAATCGTGTCATTAATTATGGAAGCGGCACAAGAGAAGTCATTGGGACCGGGATAAAACAGGTTGCAAATGACAGCCTCTTCAACTTAAATCAGAAGCATTTAAGTAAAAATGCAAAAACCATTTATGAAGAATTAATAACAAGCGATTCCAGCTCCATTAACGGGATCGTTTACCGCGGAAATCAAGCTCATCATTTTAACATTCCAAAGCTGGCAGAGGGATTAAACCTGATACCTGAACAATTAGAAGTAAACGGACCAACGTTACTCTCAATGGGAGGCCTCTCTCAATATAACCCAGATAACAATGGTTCGAATCATCTGTGGCAGGCAATGGGAATGAATGATGAATTTTCTGCAAATGAATTGAAATATTTTATCGAGAAAAATAAGCTTCCTTCTTTTACCTTTGCTTATTTTCCTGATTTAGATAAGGAAGTTCATGAAAATGGACCCATGGATATAAAGGGAATCGAACAAGTGGATAAAAAAATTCAAACCATCTTGAATTCATATCCTTCGTGGGATCATGCGATTCAAGAAGGCATTTGGCTTGTTTTCGGTGATAGTGGCCAATCAACGATAATGGATAATAAAAACAAATCACTGATTGACCTACGAAAAAAGTTAGACCGCTACAACATTTGGAACTTAGGCAAACCCATACAGCAGCAAGACCAATTAATTTTAGCGATAAATGAACGTATGGCCTATGTTTATTTGTTAGATGAGTCGATTACGTATAGCGAAATTGTTTCTAAATTGAAGGAAGATCCTAGAGTTGGGTTTGTTGCATGGAAAAAAGGGGCAATCAATTATGTTGATACTGCCAAATCAGAAAAACCATTTACCTTCTCACCAAACGGGGAGTACTCTGATCGCTACGGACAATCATGGAGCCTTAATGGAAATGGTGCCATTTTAGATATCTCTGTAAAAGATAACAATGAAATCCTATACGGTGAGTATCCTGATGCCTTGGCAAGACTACATGGGGCCCTGCACTCACACGAAGGAAAGTACGTGATTATTGATGCAAAGCCTGGATATGAATTTGTTGGAGAGCACACACCTACACATGTGGGAGGAGCAGGTCATGGCTCCTTACATAAAAAGGATTCCGAATCTCCATTAATTATCGCCGGTACAAATCGACTTCCTGCACACAACCGAGTTGTGGACTTTAATGAATGGATAAGAGAACTCACAAAATAAAATTTTTTGTCACAATGGTCGATAACAGTTTTAAACCAATGAGGTAGCACGAGCAGATCATTTACCTTTTATTTTTAAAAAGGATGTCTTTTAAGGAACATGGGGAGATTAAATGTAATGATTTTCGAATTTTAAAGATTTAACTTACTATATATTTTCAATGTCTATGTGTTCGATCTCGTTGTTTTTGTGTGAAGTGAATAGGAAACCCTTCAATTTTTTTGTAATTAGAACCATTAAGGAGTTGTGGTGTTTAGTGGCCAATAAAACAAAAAAAGGATTCGTTATTTTGGCTATCGGTTCCATCCCATTAATTATGACCTTGGGTAATTCAATGTTAATCCCGATTCTACCTAAGTTAGAATCGGAACTAGGAATTAGTGCTTTTCAAGCAAGTTTAACAATAACCATTTTTTCCATTACAGCAGCCATTGCCATTCCAATATTCGGTTATTTATCGGATCGGTTCTCCAGAAAAGCAATCATTATACCAGCCTTAGCTCTTTATGGAGCTGGTGGATTATTAGCTGGAATCGCTGCAGCTTGGTTTAACAGCCCTTTTATGTGGATTATGGTCGGGAGAGCACTGCAAGGAATCGGAGCGGCTGGCACAGCCCCCATTGCAATGGCGTTAACGGGGGATTTGTTTAAGGGAGGAGAGCAAAGTAAAGTATTAGGAGTGGTTGAAGCATCAAATGGTTTTGGCAAAGTTCTTTCCCCAATCGTTGGCTCTCTTTTGGCATTGTTAGTGTGGTATGGACCTTTCTGGGGTTTTCCAATTTTCGTTCTTATCTCTTTACTATTAACAGTTTTTTTTATTAAAGAAAAGAAGAACAAGAAAGAAGCTCCACCTCTAGGAACGTATGTTAAAGGATTATTTTCAGTGTTTAAACACGAAGGAAGATGGCTTTTGACTGCATACCTAGCAGGCGCCACCTGCTTGTTTACTCTTTTTGGGATATTGTTTTATTTATCAGATGTATTAGAAACAAAACATCATATCGATGGCGTGAAAAAGGGAGCAATCCTTGCGATTCCTTTACTTTTCATGATGACAACTTCATTTATTACAGGAAGTAAAATCGGGAAAAACCTAAAGCGAATGAAAAAGCTAATGATTCTAGGCTTTTTGCTTATGACTGCTTCATTTGCTACGCTGATTTTCTTTACAAGTCTTGTTCCGTTTATCACCATCCTCATTATCAGTAGTATTGGGACAGGGTTTGTCCTCCCTTGTTTAAACAGTCTCATTACAGGTTCTGTTGGGAAGGAAAGAAGAGGCTTTGTCACTTCTTTATATGGGTCCGTTCGATTTTTAGGTGTCGCTGCAGGTCCACCCATTTTTGAGACATTAATGAATTGGTCAAGAACGGGCATGTTCCTCAGTACTGCTTGTCTTACCTTTCTACTCGGCTTTTTAAGCTTCCTATTCATCCACGTGAATGATCAGCATGGTTCAAAAGAAAAAGACGATACGTCTACAACATTATTTAAAAAATTCCAATTAACGACTGAATAAAAAAGGGGTATAAAGGATGCAACTGTATTTCTCGCCAGAATTATTGAAAGAAAATGCTCAAGTGTTAAATATCGTTTCCGACGATCATAAGCCAGTGGGTTATTTATCAATTTTAATGGAGGAAGAGAAGAAAAAAATATACGTATATGGACAGCTTGAGAATGAAGGGGCTCAGGAGGATTTCAAAGACTTAGTGAAACCATACTTACAAGGCCTTACTAAACTAAAGCCTGAGCTAGACGTTTACTCGTACTTATCAGTAGGTGGGGCAAAGCTAAATATAGGTGAAGCGGAAGGGGAGAAGGAGGACTAACACCATAAAGATGTGTGCCCAACAAGAGGCTGAATGCAGCCCCTCGCGAAAAGGCAACGACTAGTTGAATACTTTTATTAGGGTAATCGTCAGTGCTTGTTTGTGAGGAACAACTAACCAAGAATAACGCCTACATACAAACAATAAAAGGGGATCATCTTGTTTCGTGTCACGCTGAACACACCCTTTGATATGTAAGTCCTTACTAAAGTATGTATGCCAAGGATCTTTTAGGTATTGTCTTCTTCATTTAAATAACAAGTCGAACATTCTTATTTTTTACGCCAACCGACCGATAGTGTTTTAGTCTGTACTATTTTCATGTTATAGATGACATTCACAACTCTTGTCGCTATCCACTGTGAAATGAGCGCTTGAATCACAATTTGCCAATCAATCATGGAAGCCGTTATAACAAAAATCGATCCATTGATAACAAGGAGAGGCTGCCCTGGTGGGATTTGGCGATGCTTTGCAATGATTAAAGCAATCACACCCATCCCGCCATTCGATACATCTTGTCTTAATAGAAGGCCAACTCCGCAGCCTAAAATAAAGGAACCAATCAATAAATCAACCCACACATTTCCTGTAGGCATGTACATCTTATCTTCAAAAAAATAAATGCTAAATGAAGTAACAGAAATCGCAACCATTGTACCAATCGCACTTGCATTTCCTAACCATTTTACAGCGATAACAAGTAAAGAAAAGTTAACAATCCAAAGAGCAAAGCCCAAAGGAATGTTAAACCAAAAATTTAGAAGGACGGTAATTCCCCCAGCACCGCCTGACGGGATGGAGTGAGGAAAAAGAAATAAGGCCATGGCCAATCCTTGCAACATGCCTCCACAGATGACAAGGCTATATGTTTGAAATGAGTCCCTCATAGGCTCTTAACTTTTACAATTTTTTTTAATGTTAATAGGTTAACCATGGAGTTCCTCCTCAATTGGGAAAACATCTTTTTTCATTTTTTGATTTCCACAACTAGTGTATTAAATAAGAAATCGATTTATGTTTGATGTAAATAAACGAATGGAGATAATAGAATTCATTGCTTTTACATAGTCTTTATTGACTTTTAAATGTATAAGCAAAAAAAGAGCGAGTTTAACTGCTCCCTTCGTTAAGGATCAACAATGTGCTTTTTAAAAAAACTAAGAAAAAGTTAATCGCATTAGACTAATTACATACGAATCCAATTGACTATTGGGTCCCTAACAGAAGAAGCCGTTCGCCAGCTTCAACTTAATTTTAACCTTCTTGCTGATGATGTGGCCGGATCTAATACTCTTTATCGAATTCAGGAAATTGAAAATATGGCGAGAATCGTCCATGGCGAAGCGCGTGGTGAGAGCTACTAAGGGCAATTGGCGGTTGCAGCTGTAATCACGCGCCGATGATATGGCTAGACTCAGGTGTGAAATGACAGAGGAACTGTACGACTACATGGCAAGCGTCAAACCTGCCTATAACGAAGAATCGACGGAAGGACCGTACAATTAATCGACACTGGACTGATGTGTATCCTGAAAAATGGACAATCAATCACAATCCAAAAAAATTCGAGAAACCCTCTCAATCGTGGTTGGCGATGAAGTAACGGTTGGGTTGACAGACAACTCAATGAATTAATCATTCAAAAGTGTAGTGGAGATACATTAGATAACAAGATGATCATAAGCGAGAGAGGAGCCATCCGGATCCCGATAGAGTTAAGAAGAGTGCTTCGCCTTGAGCAGGGAGATACTTTTCATATTTTTTGATAAAGAGTGAAGGAACTATTTTATTAAAGAAGGTTTATTCTGAGTAAAAGATAAAATGTGAACATTCTTTGAACGGTAGTGGATATTGTTTTCTTCATAGTTTCTATAAATCTTTTGTTTACAGTTAATTCGAGTTGTTAAACAGAAAAGAAAAACAGGAGGAAGAAAAATGAAAAAATCATACGGAATCATTGGATTAGCGTTTGCTTTGTCCTTAGTGGTTCTGTTTGGCACGACGAAAAATGCTGTCTTTAATCAACTTTTTGCCGCCCTCATTACGTATGTTTTACTGAAGTGTCTTTACACGAAAACACAGAAAACCGGTTATCATTTATTTCGTTGCAACGGAATTTGCTAGAAAACCTTTTACCGATTGATTGGCTTTCTGAATTGGCTCTGTTTTTTTGAAAAAATGTCTTACAATCCAAGGGAGGGGTCTGTCTAAATTTGGATAATCAACACTCGTGATATATCACGATAAAAAAGGTCTCCTCATATTTAGGAGGCCTTTTATTTGGTATAGACCCAATAGGAATGAATACAGAACGTACTCAATCAAAATTGGGGCACGCACATATTAGAATCATTCAGAGAGGTGGTACTCAAGTCCAAAAATAAATGATTCTTCACATTGAATGAATGTTGCGAGAGGCTGGAATTGAAGTAAACAAAGGCAAATTCCCCTTAGATTATTACGACGAAAGTTACAATAAGATTAAAATGTGTAACATTTATTAATTTTGCACAGATCGCACACAAATGAAATCAATAATAACAAATGTAACTATTGTTGATGTGAGGTGAGAGCCTTCCTAATGTTACTGGACGACTTGATTAGTGACGTGAAGTTTGAAAAGCAACTTGATAAAACAATCAGCCATGAAGAAGTGGACAGAATCACTGACAATTCTTCTAATATAAAAGAAGGTTTTCTGTTCGTAGCAATAAAAGGCCATTAAGTGGATGGTCATGAGTACATAGAACAAGCTGTCAGTGTTATAAAAAGATTTCTTGGCTTTTAAGCAGAAACTTATATTACTAACAAAGGGAGATGAACATATGATACAAGGAATAAAAAGCAAAAAGGTCATTTGTCTGCGCCATCTGTGCATAGCGATATTTTCCGCCCTACTTGTCTATTTGTTTTACTTATCGTATTCGGCTTGGGGAGTTGAACCTGCCTTGTGGCCTGACTGGGAGGCTGACCATCCCTACTGGCGAGCGTGGGCACATGCCGCATTTGTTCTTCTGTTTCTCGCTCTTATTTTATCTACAGCTGCCAGGCTCTGGCACCCCATTAAACGGTTTATCTCCTGGAGGCGGGAGCTTGGAATATGGTTCGCGGTGCTATCGTTAGGACACGGTTATGCTATCTGGGATCGCTGGGCGCGTTGGGATGTGGCAACGCTATTCGGGTTTGGTTATATGGAAGATCTGGGCGGTTATGTTCTCTTTAGGCCGGAGGTTGGCATCATGAATATGATGGGACTTGTAATGGCCCCTATGATCATCTTACTCGCCGTGACTTCCTTTGACAAAGCGGTGAAGTTTCTCGGTACATCTTCGTGGAAATGGCTCCACAACACATTAGTTCATGTCATTTTCTATATTGCTATGCTTCGCGGCACACTATACCTGTTCTATTTCTTCCAAGCTACACCCCCTGACTGGAGATTCTATCCTCCGATCTGGTTCTTGTATATTTTTCTTGGGATGGGGGTTTTTGCTGTCTTGCTTCAGGCGGCTGCTTACGCTAAAACTGTTCTTCAACGGAGAAGTCATAGACAAAAGAATAGCCTATTTCAGGTAGCTGCGGTGACCGGCATAGCTGTAACATTTGTCATGCCTATGGCGCTTATGTTGGGAACGGTAGCTTATTTTGACAACCGAGTCATAAAAGAACCGCCCACGTTTGCCGAACAAATACAGCCTCCACAGAATTATGCGCAAAGCTATAAGATGGTGATTCAAGCTGGAGACCAGGATACCCACTTTTGGGCAAGGGATCTGGACATCGCACCGTACTTTCGCCAAACGACTGAAATCACAGGGGAGCTGGTCTCTCACCAGATTTACCGATACAGCGAGAGGACTTTGTATACTGCAGAAGAAGACGCTGACTTAGAGCTTATTTGGTCTAAGATTGAAAATGTAGAACCGGAAGATATTGGGGTTTTGGAGGTAGCCATGGAACTAGGAGTTTGGGCGGCGCAGTATGGGACAGGAAAGCACCAAATCCAACTTCCGGAAGGAGAGTTACAAGTCACTATTCATAGCGTGGAAGAATCTATTGCCGACGAGGCTTTTGAAATTCCTGAGGATGCGGAGCCGGTGTCGATAGCACCATAACTCACAGTATAAATAGGAGATTCTATAAAACCATTGTTGACAGTAACAGCTCCAAGCATACTCATGATGAGGTTTAATTGACGTTGGATACAGAAAAGCTTATTTACCTAGCTACTTGTTGCCTTTACATCTGATCTAACGACATAGTCATTAAATCTTCTTGTTTAATTACATGGAAATTTTGAAAGGGTCTCTCAAAATCTACTTGGAAGACCTTTTTGTCAAGCACTTATGATATGTTCCTTTAGTTACTCATTCAATCATAATCGTCAAGAAGCGATTTTTGCATTTAATGCGGAAAGAAGTGGGGAGGAAAAAGCGAATCAAGTGAGTGCGAGAGCGGGGCAAAGTGAACATCAGACAGGGTTAGCGATGGATGTGACCAGTCCAAGTGTGAATTTCCAATTAAGCACAGCTTTTGGACAGACGAAGGAAGGGTCAATGGATTAACGAGAATGCCACATCGTTTGGTTTTATCATTCGATATCCAGACGGGAAGGAAGAGATGACAGGCTATCAATCCGAGCCTTGGCATCTCCGGTATGTGGGAAGAGAAGCAGCTCTAAGGATCTCTAAGAAGGGCGTGACGTTAGAACAATATTTAGGGTTTCACTAGAGTTATCGTAAATGGTGAATATAAAATACTAGCGCTTTGTCATCAATTATCCAATTGTAAGTAAATGGAGTGAAAATAAATAAGGGAAAGAAAGAAAACTCCACACTTTAAACAAACTAGTATGAAATAATCCTCTTAAATAAAAAAATAGGTTAAGAGGTTGAGAGATGTTAAATGAAAAAAAAATGTTCTTGAAAAGCTTTTTAGACTCCCCAAAATCGGTTGGTAGTATCATTCCAAGCTCAAAATATCTTGTTCAATGTATGCTGAATCAAGCTGATTTAAAGAAAGATTCAAAGGTAGTTGAGTTAGGCGGTGGCACAGGTGTACTTACTGGAGCCATTGTGGCAGCAGCCCAATTTCACAAACCTTTGCTCGTGTTTGAACAAAACGATGATTTACGGCAATCATTAAGCAAATATAGTGGTGACATCACTCTTTTTGACGATGCTTTTGAATTGGGGACTTGCTTAAGTCACATGGCGAATCAGATTGACTGTGTGTTCTCAGGCTTGCCTCTTCTCAATTTCAAAAAAGGTGAACGGGTCGATTTACTTGACCAAATTTATTTCATCCTCAAGCCAGGGGGAAAATTCATCGCGTTTCAATATACGCCATTTCTATTACCCTACATGAACGATTTTTTCGAAAGCACCACGATTAAAGTTGTTCCATTGAATATTCCTCCTGCTTTTGTCTTTGTATGTGAAAAGAAAGCTTAATCTTTTAAATTTCTAAATGTCCTTTGGAAGCAGATTTTTTCGATTTTACTTAAAACATCTTTTGATTGTCGCTATCTGGACGATAATGATCTCATGGACTATTCATTAGGAACGGGACACGGAAGTTGAAAGAAAGAAAGGCAAGATTGTTGATATGATGAAGCCGATTGTTCATCGTGGTTCTGATGATTCGGGGTATTTCGTTGACGAGCATGTTGTCTTTGGATTTAGAAGGCTGAGTATTAAAAGTATTACATGGAATTTTTCACCATTTGACCTCGAGTCCCTAAAGAAGCTTCGCTAGCCTCTGCCTTATGACTAGACCGAACGAAGGAATGTAGGCACACTGATGCCCAGAGACATGGGAGGGTACGTCATCATAAGCTACGCAGAGATCCCTAGTGCATCGTATAACTTCTTAGCACTACTTACCATTTATAAGCGACCGCGTAGCGTACCCATAGATTGGTATAGTTTCATATATTATAAAAATACTGTTAAACACCGTGTCGAAAAATATTTTTTCGACACTCCAACAGCGGCTAAAACCGTTGATATATCAATATTTATAGATTCTCTGAGTAAAAACCCAACGAAATGTTTATACTTTAAAAAGGTAGCAATTGTGAATTTAAATTGAACAGTAAGGGAGTAGCGATTTCTTCATAATTTCTACAAATTTTCTGGTTATAGTTAAACAGAAAAGAGAAAGAGGAGGATTTAGATGAAAAAACAAAAAATGATAATGGGCATCGTTTCTTTGCTCACAATTTCAGCGTTAATTGCTTGTTCCAGTGATGATTCAAATCCACATGAAGGAATGGATATGGATGTTGAAAATGAGGAGAGTACAGAAATGGATCACTCTGATATGGACCATTCCAGTTCAGGTGAAGTTCCTGAAGGGTTAGAAACAGCAGAACTCCCAACCTATAAAGTTGGAAGTAAAGTGCTTATCAAAGATGGTCATATGGCCGGGATGGAAGGTGCCGAAGCAACAATTGTCGGTGCTTATGATACGATAGCCTATGCCATTTCTTATACACCGACAACTGGCGGTGAAAGAGTAGAAAACCATAAATGGATAATACACGAGGAAATTGTCGATGCAGGTGAAGAGCCATTAGAACCTGGTACCGAAGTGACAACAAACGCATCCCATATGGCCGGGATGGAAGGTGCAGCTGTTGAAATTGATTCTGCTGAAGAAACGACTGTATATATGATTGATTTTAAACTAACTACAAATGGTGAAGAAGTGAAAAATCATAAATGGGTAACAGAAAGTGAGCTAGCTCCTTTTGAGTAAGGTTAAGATGTTCACCATAACTCTATTTTGATGAGTAATACAAACTATAATTACGCAGAATACGCATTTTTATTCAGCTTAAGAGTTATATCTAGTAGGGGATAGTGGAGTTATGCCAAAAACGCTAGACCCTGATATTCCGCATTGCCCTTCGTAAGTAACGATATAAAAAGTCTCCTAAAGCCGAAGTGACCTCATTACGTAAAGACAGTTTATTTCGGTAGGCGGCTTGTTGGGCATGAGCTCGGTATTAAACCGGGCTCATGCCTTTTAATTTTGCCTTAAATGTTTCAGTGATAGTGCCAGCCTTGATTCGAATGAATAAGGAGTCTATCCTCGTATGTTAGCGTTCAAAATATAATCACGTAATAATCGCGATCCTAATATCCATGTTTTTGATTCATTGTTGCTTTTCTCCCGCAAGGAAAAACCGCCGTCGATAAACTGACGGCGGTTACCTCTTACACTTAATTGCCTGTTAGTTGAGCTTTCTTAAGATCAGGCTGCTTAAGGTCAAAACGATCTGCATTCATTACCTTGACCCAGGCAGCGATAAAGTCATTTACAAACTTGCCTTTGTTATCGTCTTGAGCATAAACTTCTGCAATGGCACGTAGAATGGAGTTTGAACCGAACACTAGGTCAACTCTAGTTGCTGTACGCACGACTTCACCTGTCTTGCGGTCACGTCCCTCATATACGCCTCCGTCTACAGGCTTCCACTCTACTCCCATGTCAAGCAAGTTAACAAAGAAGTCATTTGTGAGTGTACCTACACGTTCCGTGAAGACGCCGTGTTGTGTGGCACCGTAGTTTGTACCTAGAACACGCATGCCGCCAATAAGTACAGTCATTTCAGGTGCAGTAAGGTTTAGTAGCTGTGCTTTATCTACTAGGAGCTCTTCTGCACTTACACTGTACTCCTTCTTCTGATAGTTGCGGAAACCATCTGCGATAGGCTCTAGTACCGCAAAGCCTTCTATATCCGTTTGCTCTTGTGTCGCATCACCACGTCCAGGAGCAAACGGAACCGTTACATCAAAGCCTGCATCTTGTGCAGCTTTTTCTACTGCGGCACTACCACCTAGTACAATTAAATCGGCGATGCTAACTTTTTTATCTAATTGATTTTGAATACCTTCTAGGACAGAAAGGACTTTTGCAAGTTGCTCCGGCTGATTCACTTCCCAATCCTTCTGTGGAGCAAGACGGATGCGGGCACCGTTCGCACCGCCACGCTTATCTGAACCACGGAACGTACTAGCTGAAGCCCAAGCCGTTGTGACTAGCTCGCTGACTGTAAGTCCAGAGTCTAAGATCTTTGCTTTAAGCTCTGCAATTTCTGCATCTGTTAATTCATAATCAACAGATGGTACAGGATCTTGCCAGATAAGATCTTCTTCTGGAACTTCTGGGCCTAGATATCTTGATTTAGGACCCATATCACGGTGAAGTAATTTGAACCATGCACGAGCAAATACTTCTGCAAATTCTTCAGGATTCTCATGGAAACGACGAGAAATCTTTTCGTATTCTGGATCCATACGCAATGCCATATCCGCAGTGGTCATCATTGTCGGAACACGGACGGATGCATCTTCTGCATCTGGTGCAAGATCCTTCTCAGCAGGGTTTACAGGAGTCCATTGATGTGCGCCTGCAGGGCTCTTTGTAAGCTCCCATTCATATCCAAACAGTAGATCAAAGAAACCATTATCCCACTGGGTCGGATTAGCAGTCCAAGCACCTTCAATACCGCTCGTAATTGTGTCACGGCCTTTGCCGCTGCCGTGTTTGCTTAGCCAGCCTAAACCTTGTGCTTCGATAGGTGCAGCCTCTGGCTCTGGTCCAACAAGAGCAGCATCTCCTGCACCGTGTGCCTTACCAAAAGTATGGCCACCAGCCACTAGTGCAACGGTTTCTTCATCGTTCATTCCCATACGTGCAAAGGTTTCGCGGATATCGCGAGCACTTGCAAGCGGATCTGGATTACCGTTTGGACCTTCTGGATTAACATAGATAAGACCCATCTGAACAGCAGCAAGTGGATTCTCAAGCTCTCTATCACCTGTGTAACGGTTATCACCTAGCCATTCCGTTTCAGTACCCCAGTAAATGTCTTCCTCTGGATGCCAAACGTCTTCACGCCCTGCGCCAAAACCAAATGTCTTGCCGCCCATTGATTCAATCGCAACATTACCTGCTAGAACGATCAAGTCTGCCCAAGAAATCTTGTTTCCATATTTTTGCTTAATCGGCCATAGTAGTCGACGGGCTTTATCAAGGTTGCCGTTGTCAGGCCAGCTGTTAAGTGGAGCAAAACGCTGTGTGCCAGATCCAGCACCGCCACGGCCGTCACCTATACGATAAGTACCAGCGGAGTGCCAAGCCATACGGATAAAGAATGGACCATAATGTCCATAGTCCGCAGGCCACCAATCTTGACTGTCTGTCATAAGATCGAGAAGATCCTGCTTAAGAGCATGATAGTCTAGCTTTTTAAATTCTTCTGCATAATCATAGTCTTCTCCCATAGGGTTAGATTTTCTGTCATGCTGATGTAAAATATTCAAGTTCAGTTGGTTCGGCCACCAGTCTCGATTTGACGTACCACTAGAGTGGGGACTAGTAGCGCTGCCGTGATTAAACGGGCACTTTCCAGTGTTAGCATTGTTCTTAGTTTCCATTTGTTTTCTCCCTTTCTGTGTAAATTTAATAGTAAATAATTACGCATCTAGTCGTAAGAAACTTACGAAGTAGATAACAATAATTATTCTTATGTAATCATTATAATAAACTATTACTTAAATTGAAAGAATAATAAACAAAGTTGTGGAAAATAACGTAGAGTTATCAGTAAATGATTCTATCTTATCTAAAAAGAACATTTTCCGGTCTCAAATTGAAAAAACCATTAGTGTACATCTACAACGTCATTAGTAGACCATCAACTGAAGAGATCTTTTTTGAGAATAGCGAGTGGGATAAGCTTTTTTAAGCAACTTTTCATATTCTTTTATTAAACAGTGGAATAAAATAAATAGGTTTAATGAAAACATAGGATGAATGCAAAAAATAAGTAATTGAAGTAAAAGGAGCCAAGTACAAATCATTTCCATCTGAACACTAAGCTAAGGAGATATTCCAAAAAGGATATGTCAAATAGTAAGGATACAAAAGAAGAAGAACAATTATCCTTACTAAATGCTGAAAGTCAATTTAGAATAGATTGAGTATATGAGTATAGTAAAGTATTTCAAAAGGGGAAAAAGTTGGCAAATGGATTTTTTTTGCACAAATTAGATGCCAAAAGATACATTTTATTTTCAATTATAAGTGTCTTAATCTCAATTATGAAGTCGTTATCAAGTAAGTTTTCACGTTCATCTACAGAAGGATAATAATTATCGTTCAGAAATCAGATATTTTGTAAATTTTGAGGAACCCAAGCGTTTGAAGTTCCTAACAACGATTGTTATATGTCCGTTGAAATAATTATGATGACATTAAAACAAAAAAACCTTGATAAATTAAGGTTTTTTTATGTCCTCGGTTTTACTTCAATTTTTTTTGAAGTAATTCCAATTACATAACGGTTAATAATATGCAGAGTGTGTATATCAATACAATGATGTTATTGTTTTTTTGACTCATTTGTAGTGCTTATTATTTAAAGAAGAGGGAAGTCAATATAAAAATATGGTGAAGAAGGTTCCATTAGGCAAAATAAACAGGATAGAATCTTCTTCACCATAGAACGGATAAAAAAATCCGCTCCCTACGGGACAGATTTTTTTATTAGTTATAAGAAGATTAATAAAGTCCCTAAAGCTAATGCTAAAAGGAATACTTGCCAGATTTGCCATTTGAATTTAAACAATAGACCAAGCATTATGATAGCAATAACAATACTTCCCCAATCAATAAAGACTTCTAAAGATAGCCGTATTAGAAAACTAGCGATAAGACCAACAACAGCTGCACTAACTCCAGCTAAGTAAAGTTTCAGCTTCTCATTTTCTCTAATCTTATCGAAATAAGGAGCGCCTAACAGCACCACTAAAAAGGCAGGTGAAAAGACAAAAAAGGTTGCTAGTGTTGCTCCCCAAAAGCCATATGCTGCAAATCCCACAAATGCCGCAACCATAATTAATGGACCAGGTGTTAATTCATTAATAGCCAAGCCATCAATATATTGTTCGGTTGTTAGCCAACCATAGTTATCAACAGCTTCAAATTGTAACAACGCTAAAACAGTATAAGCTCCTCCGAAGCTAAGGGTACCAATTTTTAAGAACAATAGGGAAAGGCTAGTCAGTACTGAATCTGTCCCTACTGAGGCGACTGCTAAAAACGGAAGACTGTTAACGCTAAATGCTTTATATTTAAAAGAACGAACCAGCATCATATATACTAATCCCATTACCAATAGCAAAAGGATTAAGTCAAGTTGAGTAATAAAAGTTAAAGTTAACATGAAAAGTGTAATAAAAATTTTCTTTCCGTCTTGTAATACCCCAAACTTGTTTGCTATTCGATAAAGACTAAATAAAACAATCGCAACCATCGCTGGCTTAACACCATATAGTAGTCCTTGTGCAATATCCGAAGTAGCAGCAAATTGAAAGTAAGCCCAAGCTAAAATGGTGATTAATATGTAGTTAGGCAACATAAATCCCAGTCCTGCTAAAAAACCACCTAAATAACCTCGTTGTCTATATCCAATATACATACAAAGTTCAGCTGCCTCTGGTCCTGGTAACATCCCACATACAGCAAAGGCATCTCGAAATCTTTCATTATCAATCCATTTTTTCTTTTCTACCGCGTGTTCATGTATGACTTCTATTTGTGCAGTAGGACCACCCCATCCCTGTAATCCAATAAGGATATAGGTCCAAAAAATGTTCCATAAACTAGGTTTCTCCACTTTTTTCCCCCATTATAAATTAATATTTCTTTTTATCATTGCGTATAAAGCTTCATAAATTATAAATCCATTGTCTAAAGCCTCATAATCATCGTTACTATTTAGGCTGATTCCATCACAAATAAAATCAAGACCTGGTGCAACAGGCTCTAAAAAAACTTCTTGTACCGTATCTGCTTCATCTACAATTTGGGCAATTTTTTTCAGGACGGTATCTTCTAAGCTGTAATCTTCTATTAAAGAATAAAATGAACATTGCCCATTTCTGTGAGAAAACTCTGCCCCTGGAATATCAAATCCCCTTGTATCATCAGGAATTTCTTGTTCGCCTTCAGGGATAAAAATAAATTCAGCTTCTTGATCAATATACTTTTTAATTAACCAACAACAAGCCATACGGTCCACTCCAATGTTTTCCCATGTAACCCACTTCATTTCAACTCACTCCTTCGTTGTATAATTTTTTCGCGTACTTTTAATTCCAACGGGGACTTGAAATAATCAATTCTTTTTATCCGTTGGTATTTTTTTGACATAGAAACCAAATCAATGTTTTCTCCATCGAGTTGATTTAGTAGTTCAATATAACTCTCATTGATTTGATTAATAAATAACTGACTTATTTCTTTTTCAGACAATCCAAAGAGAAGTTGTGATTCCCACATAGTTGCTTCTCCACCTAAATCCTTAATCTCAACAGTTAACCATTGGAATTGTTCATATGTATAAGCATTATTAGGTAAAAGCCATATAGCATCATGTAAATGAAAAGCCCCTAAACTTTTTAGCTTTCTCCAGACTTTTACCCTTGGAGAACTGGGATTTCTAGGCATTTTATAAGTGAGGTTTAGCCAACTAATCAATATTTCACCCCTTTATTTATGTAACCATGGTTACATTATACTTTAATTTTAATAACATTTATATAGGGGTTTTACATTTGTTGTTCTTTAAGTAAAGGGAGCGATGCTTGAAGATTCGAAGCATCGCTTTCCTTGTTCGACTAACGAAGCAGGTTTATTCAATAAGGTGAAACCTACATAACAAATTCAACGTATTTAAGAAAACGTCTTTTTGAGGTCTTCAGACATAAGTAAGGAGGGGGGAATAATAATACTTTTATTTTTATGTGCTGCTGCACTTTGGACATTATTAGGTTATTTCTATTTTAAGAACAAGTCGAAAGAAAACGAGAATGAGAATGAAAGTGAAAGTGCAATTAAAACTGACGATAATTTCAATAGAACATTTTATGGAAGTCCTACTTTATGATGCTGTATGGGTAAGTAAATCACTTAATGATGTTAAGGTAGGAGAACAAGTGAAGATATGGTTTGAAGGAGGAGTGGAAACATCATATCCAAGTCATGCGGCTGTTGGAAAATTAGAAGTTATGCCAAACTCTACTCCTGAAGGTGCAACACTTTCCAACACTGAAGCCTTAAATAGAGCATTATCTAAGAATAAGTTTGAAAATGAAATTTTAACTGCCCAATCCATTTCATATGATGCCGATAAAGATGAATGGTCAATTATATTGAAAAACACAGACAGTTATGAGGAACATACAGTTAAAGTAGAAGATAAGTGAAAATAATACTTCTTCAGCAAACGGGCGCGATTCTGTACTAAAGATCAGCGCTCGTTTTCATTAAAGGGCCGTTTTTATGAAACAATATATTTTCGGAGTTAATAAATGATTATTTTGCATCCTAAATAAGTAATTTTTAGTGATTATATTTTAGCGTATACAAGTATGGCATAATTATTTTTGAGGTGATTACATGAACTTATGGGAAACTTATGGGAAACTTATGAGAAAGTAGATAAACATCTAAATGAAAAATTGCTCACTATTCCTCCTTACCCTTGTGTTTCAGGCAAGAGGATACAAGAATTGTTAGCTAGCTTAGAAAATCCAGATCCAGCTTGGGGAGGGTTAAATGGAGAAATATTAAGGATGGTAAAAAATCCATGGCAAAGAGCCTATCAGATTGAATATAGATTTAAGCCAACAAAAATATTTAATGACTTCATGAAAATAATTGAAAGTGCAACCTATGATTTGATGATAGGAAATTACATTTGCTCCTATTTGAGTTTGGTGCCAGTTGTAGAAGCAATATTAAGAAAATGGTCTAAGGAGAAGTCTAATGAGATTGAATCAATAAATAAAAAAGGTGACTTTAGCATATATATTTTTGAAAAAAACCTAGTCAAGTATTAAAACAAAAAAAATAATGAACGTAATTCTAATATCAATTTCCAAAAGTGGATTAGTAATCAAATTAAATATTTTGATTTTATGATTAGAGAAGTATTTTATCTAAGATTTAATGCTTCAGAAGAAGGTGTGAAAAAGGAGTTTAATAGAAACAGAACTTTACATCTTTTAGATAACATTGAGGACTCAGAAGCTTTAAGAGATAATAATACAAGAATCTTCTTATTATTGGATATTATTGCTGAACTATATTTAAGCCTTGATGAAGAACTTTATATTAATAATACTTTTGATGCTGATCATGAAAAAAATATTGACTTAAACCTAAGATGGAAAATTTATCTTAAAAATGCAATGGAATCGATAAATTATACAGATATGACTATAATAAATGTTGCCTTTCTTCAACAAGATAAAAAATACGTGACTGATGAACAAAAACAGAAATTTATTGAGCAAAAGGAGTATCAAATACAGTTTATAAAATCTAAAAATAGATAAGGTGATAATATATTTTCGATATTCCACAATCGGGCGCAATTCTACAGAATGAATTGTGTTCTTTCTTTATGTAAAGGGCCACGATTGTGGCGGAACTTCTTGTAAAAGTTTTGGGAATTTGAATTAATGGACCGGTACAATTTTCTTCCAAAAAAATGTACTGTTTTTTCAATTAATATGTTAAATAGGCTTTACATTATGTTAAGTATACCTTACAATTTCAATGTAGAAAGTATTGGAAGGTGGCTAAATGGAAATTCAAAATCGTGTGAGAGAGCTACGGGCAAGATTTGACCTTACCCAGGCAATGCTGGCTGAGCAAGTAGGGGTAACACGACAAACAATTGCAGCAATCGAAAAAGGAGATTACACACCATCACTTTTATTAGCGTTAAAGATTTGTGAAGTGTTTCGCTTAAAAATGGAAGATGTTTTTTGGTTAAGGGAAGGAGTGGAGTAGAATGAAAAAAATATTTCTATCAGCAATCTTAAATATCATAGCTGTAATTTTATTCGGATGGGCACTTGTAGCGCTTTACGGTGCTCAAATGCAATTTGCTGATATTATGAATGATCCTGAACCACCATGGGAAATTTCAGTAAACTTGTTACCCCTATTACTATTTTTTGTGATTTGCACACCAGTCTCGGTCTATTTATTTGTTAAAGGGAAAAGAAAGCACAAGAGCATGTGGAAGGCATTCATGCTTCCGACTGAATTTGAAGAATCAGACGAAAGGGAACAATTGATAACAGCAAAAGCATGCAGAAGCGCATATATTACTATGTGGTTTACTGCGCCAATAGTAGCTGGTTTGCTGATTGTTTATCCAATAATTCAAGACATCATTCCATATTACCCAATTATTATTCTATTACTCCTGCCAGTTGTTCAAATGATTAGTTACTTTTACTCTCTTCATAAAAATCTATAGAAAGGATTGTTTTTATGTTAGAGCGCATAAATGTTGCTGATTTAACTTAGGGGTGGGGCGCATATGAATAGCCAATTTTGTGAAGTCGTTATTCATGATTTGACGAACCCTCAAGCATCTGTAATGTTTACAGTAAATAACCATGTGGATTAATTGATAAAATACCGAAAATCTTTGCCATTCAAGCGGTAAACTGTGCGCCTCTTGTGAAAGCTTACCAAACTGGGGAAGAATCAGCACAACCTGTTATCAATAGAGGTACTTTAGCGGAAAGGATAGCTATTGCTGCACCAGCGCGTTCCAAACAAATTTAAATACCAATGGTACGTTTATTGATATTGAAGAAGATGAGATTCTGAGTGCACGTGCTAAACTGAGTGAGAAAGGATTTTATGTGGAAGTGACATCAGCAGTAAATATAAGAACTAAAGGGGATAAAGCCCCGAATTACGGAGAAAAAAAGTTAGTTTACATAATATATATTATCGGAATCAATTAAGATCAAGCTGCGAATCATCTCAATTATTAAGTATACTTTAGATAGTGAGACAAAATGAAATTTCTGCTAAAGTGTATCTAATTTAGATAAATTTCTTCCTTCTTAGGTTAGCTATTTGGCACTTACAACAATGAATAACAGAATTTATTCATCTAATTAATCACATTTATTAATCAGTATAACTTTGACCTCTTTCAACATTACACTTATAAATTTTCTCTACATATCTGTTAACATAACTAAAACTTAATTGATTACATCTTTTTGCCCAGCTGAATAATAAAATTTCCATTGACAATATTTAGTCTTTGAATTATAAATAATTATATTTTCATTGGTCTATTTTTGCAAAATATCACAGTGCTGCTGTCTTTTTTGTCATAGTCAAAAAATTTTGACAACAAGTGCCAACGAAAGTCTCTTTTTCTGTGATTATTCCTCTGATATAATAATCCAAGCGAAATCGCTGTTTTAGATCATGACACGTCTTTGATAAGCCCGTTGAATTGAGGGAATCCAGTGAATTATTCATTTTTAAAAGATCATGATTGGCTGCTTATCACTACAACACTCCTACTCACGAGCTTCGGACTCGTGATGGTGTTCAGCTCTAGTTATGTATTAGCACTAGATGAAATTGGTAATATGTACCATTATTTACAAAGACAATCCTTATGGCTTACTATTTCTATCATTGCGTTTTTGTTCTTTATGCACTTTTCATACAGACATTATAAAAAGCTTATCCCGTTCATTTTGATAGGCTGCTTTTTTTCATTAATTTTAGTTCTAATTCCAGGCATTGGAGTGACTGGTGGAGGTGCTCAGTCATGGATTGGGATTGGTCCATTTACCATTCAGCCTGCTGAATTCGTCAAGATTGGTATTATTATTTATTTAGCCTCTGTCTATTCTCAGAAGCAAAGCTATATTGACCAATTTATAAAAGGTGTTATGCCTCCCCTCGTTGTAGTAGGGGTTATTTTTACGTTAATTATGCTTCAGCCTGACCTAGGAACGGCAATGGCAATTTTGATCACAACTTTTTTTATCGTGTTCTTTTCAGGAGCAAAATGGCGGCATTTGATTGGCTTAGGAATTGTCGGCATTTCTTTGTTTATTGTGTTTGCTACGTCAGCTGCATACAGGTTACAGCGGCTTACTTCTTTTCTGGACCCATTTTCAGACCCTTATGATACAGGGCTTCAGTTAATCCAGTCTTATATTGCGATTGCTCATGGCGGCTTATCAGGTGTTGGACTTGGACATAGTGTTCAGAAGCTCTTATATTTGCCTGAACCTCATACTGATTTTATTTTGGCCATCATAGCGGAGGAATTAGGTATTTTGGGAGTAAGCTTCGTTTTAGTGTCCTATGGACTGATTTTATTTAAAGGGGTAGCCATTGGTACACGGTGCAAAGACCTTTTCGGAAGTTTGTTAGCATTCGGTATTGTTTTTCAAATTTCCATTCAAGTTATTTTTAACGTCGGCGCAGTGACGGGGTTGCTACCTATCACAGGGATCCCGCTCCCTCTCGTCAGCAGTGGCGGCTCATCATTACTTGTAACGATGATTTCAATCGGAATTCTTGCAAATATATCAAAGCATACAAAACGACTAAGAAAAGCCCAGTTACGAGATGAAGCTAAACTACAAGCTTCTTAATTCTCATCTTATAAACATCTATTCAAAATTGACGATTTATAAAGAACCCTCCCTATTTTCTCTTAGGTGGGTTCTTTGCTAGTAAAAAAATTAGCTTGCTTAAAAAACGATTGGATTTACATCAAAACACTTACAGAGGTTCATGACCAAAGGCGTCTAGGGGCATACTCTAACTTAGAATGCATTTTGTTGAAAGAACCAGCGTGTGAAAGGAAATGTCAAATGAACCAACAAAAGTCACCTTTTCAGCAGTTAGATTATACTCTCTTGTTTTTGGTGTTTTTACTAATGTGTATTAGCTTGCTTGCCATTTATAGTGGAACCACGAATCAATACGTTGATATTGAGACAAATCGTGGCTTTTTTGCAGAGCGTCAGCTCATCTGGTTTGCAGTAGGGATCGTCTTTATGATTGGAGTTATGATGATTGATTTTGAGATTTTTAAGAACCTATCGATCCCATTGTACATTCTAGGAATCATCCTTCTCATTTGGGTTGATTTATTCGGAGCCATTCGTAACGGTGCCCAGCAATGGATTGAAATTGGAGGGGTGATATCGTTTCAGCCTTCTGAATTGCTAAAAATTGTCGTTATTATCTCACTAGCTCATTTACTCTCTCGTCTAACAAATGATAGAAGAGATCCTAGTATCCGTTCCGACATTACCTTGTTACTAAAAATTTTGGCTGTCGGTCTTCCTCCGTTTTTCTTCATTTTAAAACAGCCAGATTTGGGTACCGCCCTTGTTATCGGCAGCGTGATTGCTACGATGATTCTCGTTTCAGGAATTTCTTGGCGTATTATCGGGTTTTTGGTGATGCTAGTCGTGTTAGGTCTTGCCTTTATGGTATATATGCATAATTATCATTTTGCCTTCTTTTCAACCTATATGATTGAGCCCCATCAGCTTGAACGAATTTACGGATGGTTAGACCCTGAAAAATATGCAAGTGGTTTTAGCTATCAAACGGTGCAAGCGATGATGGGAATTGGTGCAGGTCAGCTTTATGGTACTGGGTATTTGCAAAGTATTCAATCGCAGAGCGGAAACGTTCCTGAACTTCATACTGATTTTATTTTCACAGTGATTGCC
This sequence comes from Halalkalibacterium ligniniphilum, assembly GCF_000334155.1. Lineage (GTDB taxonomy): Bacteria > Bacillota > Bacilli > Bacillales > Bacillaceae_D > Halalkalibacterium > Halalkalibacterium ligniniphilum. Next base: position 128,583 of record NZ_ANNK01000091.1, read on the forward strand.
GAAGAGTTCGGGTTTATCGGCGCTACGGTTTTACTTGTTACATTCTTTCTCATGTTTTATCGCATGGTTCTCATCGCTCTAAGCTGCAACAATCTCTTCGGAACTTATTTGGTATCTGGAGTAATTGGTTTTCTCGTTTTTCAAGTGTTTCAAAACATCGGTATGACGGTCGGAATCATGCCAGTTACAGGTCTTCCCCTTCCATTTATAAGTTATGGAGGTACAGCGTTATTAACAAACATGATTGCTGTAGGAATTGTTCTGAACGTGAATATGCGGACAAAGCATTACATGTTCCAATCCGAGGAAATTTCATAAATATGAAGCTTTCTATTACACCAGCGGGCCTGTAAGTCTTTTTTTGTAGAAAAGACATACAGGTGTGGTTTACTGCGCCAATAGTAGCTGGTTTGCTGATTGTTTATCCAATAATTCAAGACATCATTCCATATTACCCAATTATTATTCTATTACTCCTGCCAGTTGTTCAAATGATTAGTTACTTTTACTCTCTTCATAAAAATCTATAGAAAGGATTGTTTTTATGTTAGAGCGCATAAATGTTGCTGATTTAACTTAGGGGTGGGGCGCATATGAATAGCCAATTTTGTGAAGTCGTTATTCATGATTTGACGAACCCTCAAGCATCTGTAATGTTTACAGTAAATAACCATGTGGATTAATTGATAAAATACCGAAAATCTTTGCCATTCAAGCGGTAAACTGTGCGCCTCTTGTGAAAGCTTACCAAACTGGGGAAGAATCAGCACAACCTGTTATCAATAGAGGTACTTTAGCGGAAAGGATAGCTATTGCTGCACCAGCGCGTTCCAAACAAATTTAAATACCAATGGTACGTTTATTGATATTGAAGAAGATGAGATTCTGAGTGCACGTGCTAAACTGAGTGAGAAAGGATTTTATGTGGAAGTGACATCAGCAGTAAATATAAGAACTAAAGGGGATAAAGCCCCGAATTACGGAGAAAAAAAGTTAGTTTACATAATATATATTATCGGAATCAATTAAGATCAAGCTGCGAATCATCTCAATTATTAAGTATACTTTAGATAGTGAGACAAAATGAAATTTCTGCTAAAGTGTATCTAATTTAGATAAATTTCTTCCTTCTTAGGTTAGCTATTTGGCACTTACAACAATGAATAACAGAATTTATTCATCTAATTAATCACATTTATTAATCAGTATAACTTTGACCTCTTTCAACATTACACTTATAAATTTTCTCTACATATCTGTTAACATAACTAAAACTTAATTGATTACATCTTTTTGCCCAGCTGAATAATAAAATTTCCATTGACAATATTTAGTCTTTGAATTATAAATAATTATATTTTCATTGGTCTATTTTTGCAAAATATCACAGTGCTGCTGTCTTTTTTGTCATAGTCAAAAAATTTTGACAACAAGTGCCAACGAAAGTC